>CANQUG010000103.1 GCA_947626985.1 uncultured Lachnospiraceae bacterium
ACGGGTTAGCGTCTTCTATGCATCACCAGTCCGGCAAGTGAACTTGCCTCCTGGTTCTGCATGAAGACTGGGCTTTCTTAGTAAAGGGGTGAGGCAATGACAAAAGATCAAAGAATCAAACTGATTGAGGAGCTCTCGCTGAACGCGTGGCCCTCGCACAAGATTGAGCTTTACGACGGATGGCTCATCCGTTTTTCCCACAACTATACATACCGCACGAACAGTGTGGAACAGGTCGGTCCGTCTTCCATTCCGATCGACGAAAAAATTGAATACTGTGAATCCGTCTACCGAAATTTCCGCACGCCGGTCAGCTTCAAGATCAATCCGCTGATCGATCCGGCATTTGACACGATGCTCTCCAGGCGCGGATATACGATCCGCCACACGACTGAGGTCATGATGCTGGATCTCGGCCATGCCGATTTCCACCCTTATCCGAGCATTGCCGAAGAATATGAATTTTACGGGCGCAACTCCGGACTGCCTTCGTGGATTGATTACCCGCACGATGTGACAGTCTCCCTGCGCGATACGATCACGGATGAATGGATCCAGGGGCTGTTCCGTCTGAACGGCACAGTAAATCCGGTCCTGCGCCGGATCGTTCCGTCCATGTACAAGGCCATTCCCAAGCAGACGATCGTCGCCAGCATCGAGGTGGACGGAAGGATGGCCGCCTCGGGACTCGGCATCCTCGACCGGGGATACCTCGGACTGTACGCCATCTACGTGGAGCCGGGCAGCCGCCGCAAAAAATACGCGCGCTCGATCTGCAGCGCCATCCTGACGGAAGGGCGGAAACAGGGCTGTCAGAAATCATATCTGCAGGTAGTCAAAGGAAATGCGGCGGCCAAATCCCTGTATGAGTCGCTCGGCTACCGCGATTTTTATACATACTGGTTCCGCTGGAAAAGCGAAAGTCGCTGAACCGCCGGAAATTTTCCGTTTAACAGGACGCCCTTTCCTGTACGGAAACAGCACCGACCGCAGCGGAGCGAAGACCACGAAGTGCGGAGAAATCCATGGCATCATGGAATTTAGCAAGTAAAGCGCACTCCGTTAAATTATCGAGCGTGGATTGAAACAAAAAGGAGAATCTTCATGTGGATTGCAGACAGATGGAAAGACTATGAAGTGATCGATACTTCGTCAGGAGAAAAACTGGAACGCTGGGGGGATTATCTGCTCGTGCGCCCGGACCCGCAGGTCATCTGGAACACCCCGAAAAAACAGCGCGGCTGGAGCCGCCCAAACGCACACTACCACCGCAGCAGCAAAGGCGGCGGCGAGTGGGAATTTTTTGATCTGCCGCGGCAGTGGAGCATTTCTTACCGCAACCCTTCCTGCGGCACGCTGACTTTCAACCTCAAACCGTTTAGCTTCAAGCACACAGGGCTTTTTCCGGAACAGGCTGTCAATTGGGACTGGTTTTCCGCCAGGATCCGGGATGCCGGACGGCCTGTTAAGGTTTTGAACCTGTTCGCCTACACCGGAGGAGCGACGCTCGCGGCAGCGGCAGCCGGAGCCAGCGTCACGCATGTGGACGCTTCCAAAGGCATGGTCGGCTGGGCGAAAGAAAACGCGGCATCCTCCGGACTCGCCGAAGCGCCCATCCGCTGGCTTGTCGACGACTGCGAAAAATTTGTCGAGAGGGAAATCCGCAGAGGGAATCACTACGACGGCATCATCATGGACCCGCCTTCCTACGGCCGCGGCCCTAAAGGAGAAATCTGGAAGATTGAGGACTCGATCCATCATTTCATCCAGCTTTGCGTCAAGCTGCTCTCCGATGACCCTCTGTTCTTCCTCATCAACTCCTACACGACAGGCCTTGCCCCCGCGGTGCTTACCTATATGCTCTCGACCGAACTGAAAAACTTCGGCGGACATGTCGAGTCGGAGGAAATCGGACTTCCCGTGACTGCGAGCGGGCTGGTGCTGCCGTGCGGCGCTTCTGGAAGATGGACGGCGAAATAACCAGATCGAGCAGGAGGCGGCTTTCCCTCCTGCTCGTCTGCACGGCCCAGGCACTGCATCATCAGACATCTCCAAAAGAATCCCGGCACTCTCCAGGGTCTTTGCTCCGTTCCGGTCATCTCTAAACAAGTATCACTGGCGCTCAGGATCCCCGCGGAGCCTATATCAAATGGAGGAATGAGCTGGAAGAACTTCCCGCGCTTCACGAAGACGGTCATAAAATTCTCCGTAAAAGTCTCTGCCCTCATACGGCTTCAGATAAAAAAATTTCAGAAGATACAGATTAATATTTTTGATCTGTCCGTCATCTTCGGTTTCCTTCAGAATTTCCTCTGTGTCCTCCAGGAAATAATGCCAGTCAGCAATGTAGCGCTCATACTTCGCGAGATCCGGCGTATCAATCCATTTTTTGACTTTTACCTTGGTTTTCGCCGGATAAGGACATTCATGCACCTGCAGAAAATAAGAAAACGTCCGGGCAGACGAACCGGATTTCCCATCTGCAGAAGCAGACTTCCGGACAGATTTCTGTGCGTCGGGGGCAGATTCTTTATCTATGGAAAATCCTTTCGTCCCTGTATTTTGAGCGGACCCGTCCGCGGAACTTTCCCGACCCGAATGATAATATCTCCCCAGCGGAAACAGTCTGCAGATTCCGGGACGGTACGCATGGACAGAACAGCGCCCCTCCTCATTCAGAAAAACGCAAGCTTCCTCCTCCCCTGCCATGCGCAGGTTCGGGAGAATGATCCCATCCACCACATTCAGTTCCAGAAGTCCCAGCCCGATCAGCTCTTCCGCCGAGCGGCCAAGACCAGCCGCCAGCCGTACCGCGTCCAGCGGATCAAGAATCACCGAGGTTCCCATCCCATGGCAGCAGACACTGCAGCCTTTGCAGCCGCCGCAGTCCGTTTTTACCAGATCATTTGAAGTATATAGTCTTCCGTCTGAAATCTCTTCGATGCTGACGTTTCGCTTCATCCTCCGCTCTCCTTTTCCTGTTCTTCTATTTTAATATATAGGGAACGACAAAACGATTTTCGTTTTGCTCGTTCTCTGCGCCGAATTTGCGCTGCTCAAGCGGCATTTTTCCGCTTCAAATTCGTGCGCATCTCCACTCCGTTCCGGGTCTTCACTCCGTTCCGGTCGGTTCTAAACGAGTGCCACCGGCACTCAGAACCGGCGCTGGACGAATGTCCACCGGACATTCAGCGCCCCCCGGAGGATTTATAGCAAACGGCAAATATTTTTGTCGTTTGCTATAACTCCTCTCCCAGCACCATCCTCTCTTTTGGCGGCTCGCCGGGATTGACATGCACCATAATATGCTTTACCTGTTCAAAATTCTTTTCGATCCCACTGTGCACACGTTCCGCAATTTTGTGGGACTCTGACAAAGTGAGGCGTCCGTCCGCGATAATATCCACATCGACATAAATCCTGCTTCCAAATTCCCTCGTGCGCAGAAGATCAATGCCGAGAACGCCTTCCTGCCCAAGCACAAAATCTCTCAGTTCTTTTTCTACCTTATCATCACACGCTTTGTCAACCATCTTATCGATTGCGTCCTGAAAAATATCATAAGCCGCCTTCAAAATAAAGATGCTGATCACAACGCTGGCCAGCGGATCCATCACCGGAAATCCCATCCGCGCACCGAAAATACCAACGAAAGCGCCCACTGAGGACAGCGCATCCGATCTGTGATGCCATGCGTCCGCCATCAGCGCCGACGAATTGATCCTTTTTGCATGAAACCTGGTGTACCAGTACATCCACTCTTTCACCAGAATGGAAATCACTGCCGCCGCAAGCGCCGCGATCCCCGGAACCTGGAGTTCCCCATAATTGCCGGCGCTGATCTTTTCAATGCCTGATGCACCGATCTTCAGCCCTGTAAGCGCAAGCACGACGGCCAGCAGGATCGCCGCCACACACTCCATCCGTTCATGTCCGTAAGGATGTTCTTTATCTGCGGCCTTTCCTGAAATCCGGATCCCGATCATCACAATGATCGTGCTGAACACATCGGAAGCCGAATGAACCGCGTCCGAAACCATCGCGCCCGAGGAGGCCAGAATTCCTGCCAGCAGTTTTCCTGCTGAGAGCAGCATATTAACAAGAATGCTGATCCTCGACACACGCATCGCGATACTCTGCGGCTTCTCTTTTGATCCGCGCGCCTGTAGATTTTCCCCCACTTCATGCGCTGAAAAGCTTTCTCTTCCCATTTCAAACTTTGCCTTCCCCATAAAAAACCTCCTGAAAATATGATTCTGTCCGCACCAGACTTCCCCTTTTGCCATCCGGCATTTTTCCGCTTCAAATTCGTGCGCATCTCCACTCCGTTCCGGTCGAAGATGTTTGCTGACGCAGACCTGAATCCTGCTCGCGAGTCCTGAACAATATGTACAAAAAGGCACCTGCGGAACACCTGTAATTTACTGTCCCGCAAATGCCTTAATCGTATCTCAACATTACTGCCCACTCTAATCAGTACTGCTCATCTGCTGTCCGAAAGACCCGGCGTCACCTCTGCCGCAGCAATGCTCTTCCGCTTTATCCGGGATGCATGCAGCCGGCCCGTTTTGCCAGATATGGCAGAATCTGTGTGCGCCTGTTCAGTTCGTATTTTAATTTTTTAAAACTATATCAGCTATATCCTCGATTGTCAATATGTTAACTTTTCCTAACTTTGATTTTTTTTGATAAACTCTGCCACTTTTGCAGAAAATATGATATACTCTCTGATAACGTGGCGGCAGCCGGATATCCGTGTGCCTTATCACCGTTATCTGGCCGGCATAACTGAGGATGCGCTTAAGATCCGAATCCAGAAATATCTGCTGAAACAGAGACCAAATCCCATGCCGGAGCCTGCAGGCAGATCTCAAACAGTCTGCCCCGCCGCAATTTACATACAAACAGAATTTACAAAAGGATAAAAAGGAGCTACACCCATGAGTACAATGAATTTAACTCTCTTAACCGATCTTTACGAGCTGACCATGATGCAGGGATATTTTGAAAGCAATTCTACTGAGACTGTGATCTTTGACGCATTTTACCGCCAAAATCCCTGCGGCAACGGATACGCGATCGCGGCGGGGCTCGATCAGGTGATCGACTACATCAAAAATCTGCGTTTCTCTTCAGAGGATATCGAATATCTGCGCGGTCTTCATATATTCCATGAAGACTTCCTCGCTTATCTGGCAGATTTCCACTTTGAAGGCGACATCTACGCGATCCCGGAAGGCACGGTTGTTTTCCCGCATGAGCCTCTGCTGAAGGTTATCGCGCCGATCATACAGGCGCAGCTCGTCGAGACAGCGATTCTGACGATCATCAACCACCAGAGTCTGATCGCGACCAAGGCTGCCCGCGTCGTGTACGCGGCACAGGGCGACGGCATCATGGAATTTGGCCTCCGCCGTGCGCAGGGACCGGACGCCGGCATCTACGGAGCCCGCGCTGCCATGATCGGCGGCTGCATCGGCACCTCCAATGTCCTCGCCGGACAGCTTTTCGATGTTCCGGTCAAAGGCACGCACGCGCACAGCTGGATCATGAGCTTCCCGGATGAGTACACCGCTTTCAAAAAGTATTCCGAGCTTTACCCGGATGCCTGCCTTCTGCTTGTCGATACATATGACACGCTCCGTTCAGGCGTTCCAAACGCCATCCGTATATTTACCGAAATGCGCGAGAGCGGACTTGAACTGAAGAATTATGGAATCCGTCTTGACAGCGGCGATCTCGCCTACATGTCAAAAAAAGCGCGCGCTATGCTCGACGAAGCTGGTTTTACGGATGCCATTATCTCCGCTTCCAGCGACCTCGATGAATACCTGATCAACAGCCTGAAGCTGCAGGGGGCCGCGATCACCTCCTGGGGCGTCGGCACAAATATGATCACGTCCAAAGACTGCCCTGCCTTCGGCGGCGTTTACAAACTCGCGGCTGTGCTCGACGAGGAATCCGGCGAGTTTATCCCGAAGATCAAACTCTCCGAGAATACAGAGAAAGTCACAAACCCAGGCAACAAAAAGATTCTGCGCATCTACGACAAGGAAACCAACAAGATCCGCGCCGATCTGATCTGCCTCGACGACGAGGACTACGACGAGTCAAAGGATCTGATTATCTTCGACTCAATCGAGACCTGGAAAAAGACCAGGATCAAAGGCGGAACCTACACAATGCGCAACCTGCTCGTTCCGGTATTCCAGAAGGGCGAATGTGTCTATACTTCTCCTTCTGTCATGGAGATCCGCGATTACTGCATCCGCGAAAAAGATACACTCTGGGAAGAGACAAAGCGCTTTGCCAATCCTCACAAAGTTTATGTGGATCTTTCCGACCGCCTGTTCCGAATCAAGGGCAGCATGCTCGACCAGCTCAGCCAGGAAGCGCTGCTTACGAACGGCTGATCCGGTGAATGCGCAGAAAACGTGGCTGGAAACTGTCACTTCATAGTATATGTATAAAATCTCTCCTTTGACAGATACTAGAATCAGATGAAATATACGTTACAGAGCGAACGCCGAATTTTCCGGCATCAGAATCCGTACTGTAACATACATCCGATAAATGTCAACAGTATCTATGGAGGAATCGATATGAAAGCAACTGGAATTGTGAGAAGAATCGACGATCTGGGCCGTGTCGTTATCCCGAAGGAAATCCGCCGGACGCTGCGCATCCGCGAAGCCGACCCTCTTGAAATATTTACTGACCGTGAAGGTGAGATTATACTGAAAAAATATTCCCCGATCGGGGAACTTGGAAGCTTTGCCCGTGAGTACGCAGAAGCGCTCGCTTCCGCTTCCGGCCACGGCGTCTATATCACCGACCGCGACCAGGTGGTGGCCGCAGCCGGCGGAATCCGCAAAGAAACAATCGGTGCTCCCGTGACAGGCGAGCTTGAGGAAGTCATGAACGAGCGCGAGCATGTTCTGACCGACGCGCAGAGCAAACATCACATTCACATTACGAACGATGACATGGACAATGATCTGCCGCAGGTGATCAGCCCGATCCTCTGCGAAGGCGATGTCATCGGTTCCGTCATCCTGCGCAGCAAAGACAGCAGCCGGAAAATGGGAGAGACCGAGCAGGTGCTTGCCAAATGCGCCGCCGGGTTTATGGGAAGACAGATGGAACAGTAGACGGTCTCCACAGCCTTTCAGGTATGAACCGTCTTTCCAAAACAAAAACTTTCATTTTTCTGAAATTTTTATTTGACACCACTGCCGAAGTGTGCTAGAATACCTAAACGTAGCAGTCATGTTACATGCTGATGTGGCACAGTCGGTAGCGCACCTCATTGGTAGTGAGGAGGTCACGGGTCCGATTCCCGTCATCAGCTCGGAGATAGTCTCGCAAGTCCGCTGTTTATGCGGGTTTGCGGGATTTTCTTTTTCTAAGTAATCAAAAGGTAATCATAAAAGTAATCATCCCTGTAATGCCTTAAAATCCGGTATGTTGCTGATTATGCTACTCTTCTTCTCTCTTGTTCGCCTGTCCCTATGATACTTTGTTTCTGTAGTAATAATATCTGTATGACCCATTTGATTTATTATGAGACGATTATCAACGTTGTTGTCAAGTAGTATACTCCCATAAGTTTTTCTTATTTTATGAGTTGATCTCTTTTTGATCCCAAGTTTTTCGCAGATTCTGTAAAGTTTCTGCCGGAAACAATTTCCTGTCATTCGTTTTCCGTTTCTGGAAAAAACATATTCGCTCCGTGGATTAACAAGTTTTATTCTGTCCAAAATCCATCTGTAATCGGAAGGAATTATGATTTCACGAACCCCGGCTTTTGTTTTTGGAAACTCTTTTACAGCGTAGATCTTTTTTCCGTCTTCACCGAGGTAAACGGTTTCTGTGCGCCTGATCTTAACAGAATCTGATGTAAAATCCTCATGTTTCAACGCTACCAATTCACCAACCCGGACACCTGTTACAAACATTAACAGAAGCCCAATGTTCCAGATATCAAGATTTTCCGTCAGATATGCGATAATCCGATCTGTTTCCGGTTCATTGAATACCTCGTCAGAATCCTCTTTGATAACTCTCTTAAACGAAACATCCGTCAAATCCATATCATCCAGGGAATCTTCTACAGAAAACCGAACATAACCCTTCTTTTTGGCAAATTTCAGAAATCTTTTTGTGATACTCAAAAGCCCTACGAAAGCCTTGGCTGATAGATCAAACTTTGCGATCTGTTCCTCAAGAAAATCTATAATTTCATCCGCTTCCATACTTTTTATCCTTTTAGCCCCAAAATCAGAATAATATCGTCTAAAGCATGATTCGTCCCGGTCGTATGTCGATTTCGCAATTTTCTTTAATTCAAGTCGCCGTTCATTCCATTCGTGAAAAACATCAGCTATTGTCGGATTTTCCTCTTCCTCTTTGAGCTGAGCGATAACAACATCTTCTATAGCATTTTGGGCATTTCTCTTGACAAGCCGTCTGCCTTTTTCCTTATCCGGCAGATAGGTATACCACTTCCCATCTTTCCCTTCCCATATCTTGTATGGGTGTTTGCTTAGTATTTCTTCTCTCTTTTTCATTTTAATATATTCTCTGATGTACGACACATCAATTATACCATTTTTATTCGCATAATTCAACAAATTATTCATATAATAAAATAACCCGGACAACGTTATGTCATCCGGGTCAATCCTTTCCGTTTTTATTTTGTATTATTGTTATACTGCACAGTGCTGATCCCGAGGACAACCCCAAGGAACGTGTCCACTGCCGTAATCGTGCCGACCACCTGTTCCCCATACGGCAGCCCCCAGATGCCTGACAAGGCAAAATACAATGTGCCGGCCGCTGGTAAAAGATACTGTGCAACCCATTTCAAAATATCATACATCTTGTTGGACATCTTCATGATTAATCCGCTCCTTTATAAATTATATTTTTTATCTCAAGTTTCTCAACTTCTTTCATAATTTTCTCTGCTGTTCCATTACCTCCAAGTTTCCGGTACGGTTCATAGAGATAATCCCTGAGATTTTCATACTCATCCTGAGTAATTGACCCTCGTTCTATGTATTTCAAACCAAGATAGACTATTCGGTCATGACCAAGGCCTAAAAGAACTTGTGTCTTTACATCTTTTGACTCATGCTTTTTTTGTATATATGCCCAGAAACCAGAGGAGGCCAGAACAGAGCATATAATAGTAATAATCATTTCAATCCATGTTGTCACACAGATTCCTCCTTTACATCAAGATCGGAAATGTACATCTTTTTGTTCGCAATCTCGATCTTCTTGCTAAATAATTCTTCATACAAACGTATCAGATTTTCTCTTTGTTGCCTTGACATTAATTTATAGAAACTGCCCATCCAGCTTTTAAACATACTTTCAACTCTTTCATATTCATTTTCTCCAGTTGAAACTTTAACAGCAAGTTTCTTCAATTTTCTTCGCATTTCCGTTACACGTTTAGGATTTATTCTTTTGATGATTTTACCAGATTCGGTTAGAATATATTTGATTTGAAGATACCGGAATGGTTTATCGATTCGGACTATCCTGGTCTTTTTGTCATTTATATGAATACCAAGCTTTTGGGCAATCACTTTGATATGATTCAGCAAATCTATCAATTCTTCTTTTGAAGGATTCATAATATACCAATCATCCATGTAACGTCCATAATACTTTTGGCTTGCAACGTATTTGACATAATTATCTATCGGATAAGGGAAATAAATGCCAACTACCTGAGAAATCTGATCTCCAATATTCACAGACTTTTCCATAAATTTATCGCCTGTACGTTTTTCTTTTGGAATAAGACGATATTCAAGCTTGTTAAATATTGAGTTCATACATTCAGAATATTCTTCATCTGACATATAAGACACATCAATTTTAAATCCACCAAATATTACCGTTAGAATCCATTCCATAAATTCATCATTGTCAAATAGTTTCAGCAATTCACGCTTCGCTATTTCATGAATGATATTATCATAGAATTTTGTAAAATCTCCAAACAAGATATATCCGGAAGTACCATATTTTGAATAATATTTCCTAAGATGTACTTCAAAGCGTTTTCTTGAAAAAGACATTCCGCGGCCTTTTATCGATGCTCCGTTATCGTAAATAATCTTTTTCTTTATCTCCGGAAGCAGAATTTCATCACATAAAACATGTCGAACAATACGATCAGAAGTTTGAATACTTGTAATCGGTCTTATACGTCCACGTTCATGCAATACGAATTCCTCAGTCTTTGAATTGTTCAAGGTTCTGCATTTCAGATCATTTTGAATTTTGAAGATATTACGGAGATAATTCAACATGAATTTTTGAGTTGACTCTTTCCATTTACTTGTTTTTACAGAAGCTTTGTAAGCTTTGTACAAATTATTGGCGTCGCAGAGTATCTCTTCATATGTCATAGCCATTCACCGTTATAGCAATAGTTACCGTAGTAAATTGCATACAGCTTTGTTATTTATCCTTACGGAAAGGATAGCATCTCCTTCTCTACTGGTTATGATAGAGAATCCTGACGAACCCCATTAGAGTTCGAAGCGTTGTTGTAGTTCGCATTGCCATTGTTGTTCACATTGGCGAAGTTAGACGCGGACAACGCGTAAAATCAGATGTTACCCTTGTAAATATGATTTGATTTTGTTATCTCTTCGACGCCATTTTTTAATCAAACCGATTTCTCGGTCGATAGCATCAACATATTTCCCATAGATATTAACATCCACATCGAATTTGTCTACTACTCTCTGCAATTCTTTCAACAAAAGATTACAGTTTATTATCGCACTGTTCTGAAAATCTCTGCGGGTTTCATACTCTTTTATGGTTTTCGGATAGATAGAATTTGCACTCGTAACATCGCTCGTAAGCAAGGATGCATATTGATCTATTCTCTTTTTGAAATTATCCATCAATGCTCTATAATAAAAGAAATCCTCAGTATCGATTTTGCCGTGAGCGTATTTTATACGTACAAACTGGTCAATATCTTTAACCCCGAAACTCCTTTGCATGAGATCGATCAACATGTCATGTATCTCTATGGAAAATGTTATGGCCTCAAATTTGGATTCTTTACGTTTGCTTACCAATACACTCATTACTGATAAGCTTTCCCGGTAATTTCTTCAAATTCCGCAGCAGTAATCCAATTCTTGATAACGGCATTCCGGACTCTCTCCTCATTCCACATTTTCATATCGAAATATCTCTTTACTTTCTCGTAATTATTGCTATGTTCCATCGGTGATCCTCCTTCTTTACTTTTTCTGGTATAAAATACTACATTTTTCTGTAACCTGCGTGATGTATTTTTCACAGTTCGACATCAGCCATCATTGCAATGTACTCAATGTCAGACTGCATTTTGATCCGGAACAGCTCATCATTCGTCAGACTCCGGAGGACAAACCAGTATTCTCCTCCAATCGCTGTTATCTGCACCAGATCAAGATTTTTGTATGTTGTTTCGGTCTCGCCATCACTGATAGTCACTTCACTGCAGTTTCCATCGAACATATTTTTGGTTACAGGCGCGGCAGAGATGAAATTATTTCCATTAAGACGCAGGTTTTCGATCTTTGTTCCATCGTTCAGTGTTATAGTGTATTTTTTATCCATATATATTCCTCCTATATAAAAAAGTGTCTTCGACACTTCAACTCCCCCTGCCCCTCAATCTTGAGGGGTGGGGCTTGCTTTTTTCCTTCCTT
>CANQUG010000104.1 GCA_947626985.1 uncultured Lachnospiraceae bacterium
CCTTCGCGCCGGGAAAATAGCCCTGAATGAGAATCCCCTCAGGTATGAGCCCGGCTCCCATAACGTCCTTGGGAGAAGGCTCTTCCCCGTATACGATATTTTCTATTCTCGGCCAGTTCATATAGCTGTAAGCAGTTTCATTCATAAAACACTCCTCCAATTCCGTTTTGCAGTCTTTCCTGTAATAACGGGTCCAGTAATTTTTCTAATTCTATCATTTTCCTTGTAAAAAATAAAGGAATTTATTTGACAAACTTCTCCTCCTGCGCTAAATTGATGATAACGCATCCGGTTTTCCAAAATCTCAGCTTCTGGCCGAAATTCCATTCCCGCCGCCGGCGCCTTACTTTTTACAGGCGGAAAAACAGCGGAGCAGCGGAAAAATAAAATGTGCTGCCGGAAAATCAAACCGGAAAATAATCACATACAGGAGGTTTCAATTCATATGAATCATAAATCATTCGACGTTACCGCTCTGGGCGAACTGCTCATCGACTTTACGGAAAACGGAACCAGTTCCCAGGGGAACCCTGTCCTGGAGGCCAACCCCGGCGGCGCTCCCTGCAACGTGCTGGCCATGCTGCAGCGCCTCGGCAAAAAGACCGCCTTCATCGGCAAGGTAGGAAAGGACATGTTCGGAACCCAGCTGAGAGAGGCTGTGGAGGAAGTGGGCATCGACACCCGGGGTCTTATCACAGACGAAGAGGTTCACACCACTCTCGCCTTCGTTCACACCTATCCCGACGGGGACCGGGACTTTTCCTTCTACAGAAATCCCGGAGCCGACATGATGCTGAAAAAGGAAGAGGTTCCGGATGACCTGATCCGCGATTCCCGCATTTTCCACTTCGGCACTCTCTCCTCCACCCATGAGGGAGTCCGCGAGGCTACCCGCCATGCCCTGGAGGTGGCGAAGGACGCCGGCTGCATCATCACCTTCGACCCCAACCTCCGTCCCCCTCTGTGGGCCTCTCTGGAGGACGCCCGGAGAGAGATCGAGTACGGCCTCTCCAAATGCCACGTTCTGAAAATCTCCGACAACGAAGTGGAATTCCTGTTCGGAACCACGGACTATGACAAAGGCGCAGCCCTCATCAAAGAAAAATACAACATTCCTCTGGTGCTGATCACCATGGGAAAGGACGGCAGCCGCGCTTATTACAAAGACCTGCGGGTGGAAGCCGCTCCCTTCCTCCAGGAAAACACCATTGAAACCACCGGAGCCGGAGACACCTTCTGCGCCAGCGCGCTGAACTACGTTCTGGAGCACGGACTGAAGGATCTCACCGAAGAGAATCTCAAAGAGCTCCTCACCTTCGCCAACGCGGCCGCTTCCCTCATCACCACCCGGAAGGGCGCTCTGAGAGTCATGCCGACGCGAGAAGAAGTTCAGGACTTTATTAAAGCCAGCGGGCGATAAAAATACCCTTAAGAGACAGTGTCCCGGACTCTGTGAAAGCCAGCGAGCGATAAAAATACCCTTGAGAGACAGTGTCCCGGAGTCCGTCAAAGCCAGCGGGCGCTGAAAATACCCTTAAGGGATATCCGCCCCGACGCCCGGCAGCACAGCCGGCAAACATTTTACAACTTCCTTAGCAGTATTACCAGAAAACCGGGAAAGTTTCGAAACAGATCAAAACTTTCCCGGTTTTTTATTTCACTTTTTATTGTATTTTTTTATTTCATCTTCTTACTTCAATTTTCTTACTTCACGGTCCGGCCTTCCCGGACCGAAGTCTTTTATCCTTATTTTTTATCCCTTATTTTTTCAGCAGGCCGGAGGCAAGATAATTCAGACTGTAAAAGGCCGTCTCCAGTTTCTTCCTGTTTTTATACAGAGGCCCCAGCCAGCGGAGCCTTTTCAGCCTCTTTACAGTTTTCTTCAGCCCTCTGAACCTTTTGGACCTGCCTTTTCCTCTGCGCATATGAAACGCTCCTTATTTCACGACGCGCACCCTGGACACGCCCTCCACTGCCGCCAGAGCGTCCAGCGCCTCCCTGGAGGCGGTGCTCTCCAGATCGATGAGCGTGTAGGCGTACTCGCCCTTGCTCTTGTTGGTCATGTCCGCAATGTTCACTCCCTCGTCTCCCAGGATCCTAGTGAACTGGCTGATCATATTGGGAATGTTTCGGTGAGTGATGGAGATTCTTCCCACCGCCACGCAGATGCCCATATCGCAGGCGGGGAAGTTCACCGAATTTTTGATATTTCCGTTTTCCAGGAAGTTGCGCAGCTCCTTCACCGCCATCTCCGCGCAGTTTTCCTCGGATTCCTCCGTGGAGGCTCCCAGATGGGGAGTTACCAGAATCCCCTCTCTGCCTGCCACCAGAGGATTGGCGAAGTCAGTCACGTACTTCTTCACCTTCCCGCTCTCCAGAGCCTGGATAAGGGCTTCCTCATCCACCAGAAGATCCCGGGCAAAGTTCAGGAGCACCACGCCCTCCTTCATCTTATCGAAGGCCTCCTGATTAATCATCTGCTTCGTACTGTCCAGAAGAGGCACATGGATGGTGATGTAATCGCATTTCGTATAGATCTCGTCCAGAGAACGGCTGTGGCGGATGGTCCTGGAAAGGTTCCATGCCGCGTCGATGGAAATATAGGGATCGTAGCCGTAAACTTCCATCCCCAGAGAGGAGGCCGCATTGGCCACCAGGGCTCCGATGGCTCCCAGACCGATGATGCCCAGCTTCTTCCCGCTGATCTCACAGCCGGCAAACTGCTTTTTCTGCTTCTCCGCCAGCTTGTCGATATCCTCCCGGTCCTTCTGTTTGGCTACCCACTCGATGCCCCCCACGATATCTCTGGAGGCCAGGAGCATGCCTGCCAGCACCAGCTCCTTCACGCCGTTGGCGTTGGCTCCCGGCGTGTTGAATACCACCACGCCATGCTCCGAGCATTCTTTAATAGGAATATTGTTCACCCCCGCGCCGGCCCTGGCAATGGCCGCCACGTTCTTCGGGATGTCCATGTCGTTCATTTTCGCGCTGCGCACCAGAACCGCATCCGCATTGTCCAGCTTGTCCGTAAGACGGTAATCCTCCGTAAACAGATTCAGACCCTTATCGGAAATCGGATTGAGGCAATGATACTGATACATTATGCATTCTCCTCCTCAAATTTTTTCATGAAAGCCACCAGAGCTTCCACGCCCTCCCTGGGCATGGCGTTGTAAATGCTGGCCCGCATACCGCCTACCGTGCGGTGGCCCTTCAGATTTACAAAACCGGCCTGGGTGGCCTCCTTCACAAATTTGGCGTCCATCTCCTTATCGCCGGTGACAAAGGGAACGTTCATCAGAGAACGGTCCTTCTTCACCACAGTCCCCCTGAAAAGGCTGCTGGAATCCAGGAAATCATAGAGAATCTTCGCTTTCTCCTCGTTTCTTCTCTTCATCTCCTCCAGTCCGCCCATGGCCTTCAGCCATTTGAACACCTTGCCGCACACATAGATGCAGTAGGAATTGGGCGTATTGTAAAGGGAACCCGCGTCCGCGTGAATCTTGTATGTAAGCATGGTGGGCGTGCCCGGAAGCACATCCTCGGTGATGAGGTCCTCCCGGATGATCACGATGACCATGCCGGCGGGACCGATATTCTTCTGCACGCCGCCGTAGATGATGCCGTATTTCGTCACATCCACAGGCTCGGACAGAAAGCAGGAGGAAACATCCGCCACCAGGGGCTTTCCCTTGGTATCCGGCAGAGTTTTATATTTCGTTCCATAGATGGTATTGTTTTCACAAATGTATACATAATCCGCGTCCGGACTGATGGGAAGATCGGTCAGATCCGGGATATAGGAGAAGGTTTTGTCCTCGGAGGAGGCAATCTTGTTGGCCTTGCCGTACTTCTGGGCCTCCTGGTAAGCCTTCTTCGCCCACTGACCGGTCACGATATAATCCGCAACCCTGTTCTTCATCAGATTCATGGGAATCATGGCAAACTGCTGGGATGCTCCTCCCTGAAGGAACAGCACCTTATAGTTGTCCGGAATCCCCATAAGCTCTCTCAGATCCTTCTCCGCAGTGTCGATGATCTCCTGGAACGCGGAGCTTCTGTGACTCATCTCCATCACAGACATTCCGGTTCCGTTGTAGTCCAGCATCTCCTCTGCGGCCTCCCGGAGAACCTCCTCGGGAAGCACCGCCGGACCGGCGGAAAAATTATATACTCTGCTCATCTTTTTTCATGTCCTCCTCGTCAAATACATCGTCAATATTGGCTCCCGCAGGCACCATGGGGAACACGCTGAGATCCTGATCGATCCAGCAGTCCAGAACGATGGTTCCTTCCCCGTTCAGCGCCTCCCTCAGCGCGGGCTCCACCTCTTCCATCTTCGTCACACGGACGCCTTTCGCTCCCATGGCCTCCGAAACCTTCACAAAATCCACGCTGTCATTGAGAATCGTGTGGGAATAGCGATGGTCGTAGAACAGCGTCTGCCACTGGCGCACCATTCCCAGCACATGATTGTTGAAGATGATCTGGATCAGGTGGCGGCCGGTCCGCACGGACGTGGCGATCTCGTTCATATTCATGCGGAAGCACCCGTCTCCCGCAATATTGATTACGGTCTTATCGGGACGTCCCGTCTTGGCGCCGATGGCGGCTCCCAGGCCGTAGCCCATGGTTCCCAGACCCCCGGAAGAGAGGAGGGTTCTGGGCTCTTTGAATTTATAGTACTGGGCGGTCCACATCTGATGCTGTCCCACGTCCGTGGTGATGATGGCGTCGCCCCTGGTAAGCTCGTAAAGCTTCTCGATAATGTAGGGGCCGGTGAGCTGGGTGTGATCATATCTCAGAGGATATTTTTCCTTCAGCTCCTGAATATGAGCCAGCCACTCCGGATGCTCCTTCTCCGGGATCACCTCGAGAAGACGTCTCAGGACCTCCTTCACATCTCCCACGATGGAAACGTCCACGATAACGTTCTTGTTAATTTCCGCGGCGTCGATATCGATCTGCAGGATCTTCGCGTTTCTGGCAAAGGTTTTGGCGTTTCCGGTAACACGGTCGCTGAAGCGGGCCCCCAGAACAATGAGGAGGTCGCACTGGCTCACGCCCAGGTTGGAGGCCTTCGTGCCGTGCATGCCCAGCATGCCGGTGTAAAGGGGATCCTCCCCGGGGAAGGTTCCTTTGCCCATAAGGCTGTCGCACACGGGAGCCTGAATCCTGTGAGCGAGAGCGGACACCTCTCTGGCCGCTCCCGAGATCACGGCGCCGCCGCCCACGAAGATGAAAGGCTTCTCCGCCTCCCTGATCATCCTGATGGCGGTCTCCACATCGGCTTTGCGGATCTCGCTGGTCTCCCGGTTCACGGTAGCGGGACGTCTGGGCTCGTATTCATACTTCGCTGCGGTAACGTCCTTGGTCACATCCACAAGGACCGGACCGGGACGGCCGCTCTTGGCGATATAGAACGCTTTGCGCATGGTGTCCGCAAGCTGCGAGATATCCTTGACAATATAACTGTGCTTGGTGATGGGCATTACGATTCCCGCAATGTCCACCTCCTGGAAGGAATCCCTGCCCAGAAGAGCCTTGCCCACGTTGGCGGTGATGGCTACCAGAGGAACGGAATCCATGTAAGCCGTGGCGATTCCCGTGACCAGGTTCGTGGCCCCGGGGCCGGAGGTGGCCATGCACACGCCTACTTTTCCGGTGGCTCTGGCATACCCGTCCGCAGCATGGGAAGCTCCCTGTTCATGGGAGGTAAGTATATGGGTAATTTCATCGCGATACTCATACAGAGCGTCGTACACGTTCAGGATCGCGCCGCCCGGATAACCGAACACCGTATCCACGCCCTGTTCCTTCAGACATTCCACAATGATTTCTGCACCTGTAAGCTGCATGTCGTCTCCTCCTTATTTTGCTTTGGGTACTTCCAGTATCGCTCCCCGGTTTCCTGAGGTGACCATGGAAGCGTATCTGGCCAGATAGCCGGTGGTCACCTTCGGCTCTCTGGGCTGCCATTTCGCTTTCCTGGCCGCCATCTCCTCATCGGATATTTTTACTTCCAGCTTCAGCTCCGGAATATTGATGCTGATGATGTCTCCCTCCTCCACGAGAGCGATGGGGCCGCCCACAGCCGCTTCCGGGGAAACATGGCCGATGGACGCGCCTCTGGACGCGCCGCTGAACCGCCCGTCGGTGATCAGGGCCACAGAGGAGCCCAGACCCATGCCTGCGATAGCGGAGGTGGGATTTAACATTTCTCTCATGCCGGGGCCGCCCTTGGGGCCTTCGTAGCGGATCACCACCACGTCGCCGGCATGGATCTTTCCGCCCTTGATGGCGTCGATGGCGTCCTCCTCGCACTCAAACACGCGGGCGGGACCTTCATGGACCATCATCTCCTCCACCACTGCGGAGCGCTTCACCACGCCGCCGTCGGGAGCCAGATTTCCCTTCAGAACGGCAAGTCCGCCGGTCTGACTGTAGGGATTGTCGATGGGACGAATCACTTCAGGATTCAGATTTACACAGTCTTTAATGTTCTCTCCCACGGTTTTTCCTGTGGCTGTGATGCAGTCCGTGTGGAGAAGACCTTTTTTATTCAGTTCATTCATGACAGCGTACACGCCGCCCGCCTCGTTCAGGTCCTCGATATAGGTGGGGCCTGCCGGCGCCAGATGGCACAGGTTCGGCGTTCTCTCGCTGATCTCGTTGGCAAAGCTGATGTCAAAGTCCATGCCGATCTCATGGGCAATGGCCGGAAGATGAAGCATGCTGTTGGTGGAGCAGCCCAGAGCCATATCCACGGTAAGGGCATTGAGAATGGCGTCCTCCGTCATGATGTCTCTGGGACGGATGTTTCTGCGGTACAGCTCCATCACCTGCATGCCGGCCTTCTTCGCCAGGCGGATACGCTCGGAGTACACGGCGGGAATGGTGCCGTTGCCCCGGAGTCCCATACCCAGGGCTTCCGTAAGGCAGTTCATGCTGTTGGCGGTGTACATGCCGGAGCAGGATCCGCAGGTGGGACACGTTTTATTTTCATATTCTGTCAGCTCTTCCTCGGTAATGGTTCCGGCCGCATAAGCGCCCACAGCCTCAAACATGCTGGAAAGGCTGGTCTTATGTCCGTGAATATGTCCGGCCATCATGGGACCGCCGCTGACAAAAATGGTGGGCACGTTGATTCTGGCCGCAGCCATGAGAAGTCCGGGCACGTTTTTGTCGCAGTTGGGCACCATCACCAGGGCGTCAAACTGATGGGCAATGGCCATGGACTCTGTGGAGTCCGCGATCAGGTCTCTGGTTACCAGAGAATATTTCATACCGATATGTCCCATGGCAATGCCGTCGCACACCGCGATGGCCGGGAACACCACGGGAGTCCCTCCCGCCATGGCTACGCCCTGCTTTACGGCTTCCACGATTTTATCAAGATTCATATGTCCGGGAACGATTTCGTTATAGGAGCTTACGATTCCCACCATGGGACGCTCCATCTCCTCCTTCGTCATTCCAAGAGCGTTAAACAGCGACCGGTGCGGCGCCTGCTGAGAACCCTTTTTTACTGCATCACTTTTCATGTTTCACGCATCTCCTTTATCTAAACTTACTCATATCTGTTCTTAAATCGCCGCCGCGATGAGATCTCCCATCTCCGCGGTTCCCACCAGTTTGCATCCGTCGGACATGATGTCTCCCGTGCGGTATCCCTCTGTGAGGACCTTCTGCACCGCCGCCTCCACGGCGTCCGCTTCCTGATCCAGATCCAGGGAATAGCGCAGCATCATGGCCGCTGATAATATCGTGGCGATGGGATTCGCTTTATTCTGTCCCGCAATATCCGGCGCGGAGCCGTGGCTGGGCTCATACAGGCCGAAGCTGGTCTCGTTCAGACTGGCGGAGGACAGCATTCCGATGGAGCCCGTCACCATACTGGCCTCATCGGAAAGAATATCTCCAAACATATTTTCCGTGAGAATTACGTCAAACTGCTTCGGATCCCGCACCAGCTGCATGGCGCAGTTGTCCACCAGCATATGCTCCAGGGTCACCTCCGGATAATCCTTCGCCACCTGCTCCACCACGCTTCTCCACAGGCGGGAGGAATCCAGGACGTTGGCCTTGTCCACGCTGCAGACCTTCTTCGAACGCTTCATGGCGATGTCAAATGCCTTGACGGCGATGCGGCGGATCTCCTCCTCCGTGTACACCAGAGTATCCACAGCCTTGCGGATTCCGTTCTCCTCCACCGTCTTTCTCTCTCCGAAATACAGACCGCCCGTCAGCTCCCGGACAATGATCATGTCAAAGCCGTCGCCGATGATGTCCTCTCTCAGAGGGCAGGCGGCCTTCAGCTCATTGTACAGATACGCGGGGCGCAGATTGGCAAAAAGATTCAGCGCCTTGCGGATCCCCAGAAGCCCTGCCTCCGGACGTCTGGAGGGCTCCAGCTTATACCAGGGGGACGTCTTCGCGTCTCCGCCGATGGATCCCATCAGAACGGCGTCGGAAGCCTTCGCCGCGGCAATGGCCTCCTCCGTCAGCGGTACGCCGTGAACGTCAATGGACGCGCCGCCGAGAAGAATCTCGGAGTATGCAAACTTATGTCCGTATTTCTCACAGACCTTATCCAGAACTTTTTTCGCTTCTCTTACAATTTCCGGTCCGATTCCGTCGCCCGGAATCAGTGCAATGTTAAAATCCATAATTCTCATTCCTCTCCCCGGCTCTTTTTTCAGCTGGCGGAACATCTGTCACCGCCTCTGTTCCTGCCGGTATTTCCCCTTTTTCCCCTGTTTCAGAGTATCGTTATTATAATAACGCACTTTATTCAGGATTTCAACTGGGAAAAGGACGGTTTTTCACGCTTTACAACGGCAAATTTCAAACAAAATATAAAAATCCGGTTCCGCCGGCCTCCTGCTCAGCATTTGAAAAACCGGCTGTTCCCGCGCTTCTCAAAAAATCATCTGCCTTCACTCTGTGCAAAAAAAACGAAGCATCTGTCTTCACTCCGGCAAAAAAAAACGAAGCATCTGCCTTCACTCCGGCAAAAAATAAACGAAGCATCTGTCTTCACTCCGGCAAAAAAAAACGAAACATCTGTCTTCACTCTGGCAAAAAAAACGAAACATCTGCCTTCACTCCGGCAAAAAAATAAACGCCGCATGGACGCAGCGTCTATTTTTTCTTTTATTTTTCTCTGTGTGTACCGATCTTTCGGTTATTTATTCTCTGTGTGTATCGATCCATTCCGGTTTTATGCGGAAGCCTGCTCCGCCTTCTCCACCTCGGCAATGGCCTGTTTCCGCATGGGAATACGGCAGTTTCTGTTATTTCCGAATTCCACGATCACATCTTCGTCCGTCATATCGATGATCACCCCGTAAAATCCGCCGGTGGTCACTACGCTGTCGCCCACCTCCATGCTGCTGAGCATGGCCTGGAGCCTCTTCTGCTCCTTCTTCTGGGGACGAATCATCAGAAAATACATGATTCCGAACAGTACCGCCATCCACACAAGGGTAAATCCCAAACCTAATCCGCCTTCTGCACCCATTTCTTTTCCTCCTGTTTTACATTTTGATCCTATCGTTCATCAATGGCGTCCGCGCCTGCGGACACTCCCGGCCTCCCGGGGCTTCCCGCCCCGGCGTCGCCGCCCGTTTCTCCTGATTTCCCGCCCGGGGAAAAACACTATAGGATATCATACACAAAAACGGCCGAATCTTCAAGAGTTTTTATTACTTTTTATTTCTGCCCCTGAAAAACAACGCTGTAACTGATTTTCAAGTGCATCTGCGTCTTCTTGGCACATTGATCTGTCTTGGCTCATATGCTTTCAGCTCTTTATCACCCGTCAGAATTTCGACATGAAATCCTGCTTCTGTATAATATTCGGCCACGTTTTTTATTGTCGCGTCACCTATGGATATCCTGCCAGCCGCCAAAGCAGGCCAGCTGTCCGCAAGTCTGATCAGATTTTCTCTGTCCCATAATCTGCTTTGGAAAGTAAAGGCCGCCCATGGTTCCTCCTCGTTGACCGTCTTTTTTATAATATCAGACAAAGCAATCGCCGGAGTATACCGTTCACCATTTGCCTGCGCAATATGATTTCCGGTTTCAATCAGAGTCGCTAACGGCAATACCAGAAGACTGCCCTGACTGATCTCTTCATTGATTTTTCCCGACACTCTATGATAATCCCACTTATTGCCTTCCGGACCGCAGGCATCCATGTATGGGACTCTGAGATACACGCACAAAATGCTTGTATCAATGATTATGACTTTTCTCACGGTTTTCCTTTCCTCGCAAGAGCTTCTTCTATCCTGCCGTTCGCAGCCAATTCACCAATATTCCCCGCCGCTATCATTTTAGGCAGGTCTCTGATATCTTCGAGCAAAGTCAATTGACTCTTTCCTTTTTCATCCCGATGCGCAACTGTAATAAACGGAATCATTGGAGTTCCCGCCGCATCTAATAACGCCGGATTATGAGTTGTGACCAGTACATCCGTATTCCTCTCACGTCCCAGCTCTTTCAGCATATTCACAAGAATTTTTGCCCGTGAAGGATGCATGCCATTATCCACTTCCTCAATAACAATGAGATTATCCGCCTCGCTGGTGAGCATGGCTGCCATAATTGCAAGGAACCTCAGAGTTCCGTCTGACATGCCCCTCGCATCGACAACACAATCGTCTCCTTCATACCATACCTCTTTACAATAGAGCATGGCATCCGTATTAAATTTTCCTATTCGCTCCGTCCACACTCCCTCAATATCCTTTTCCGGAATTTCTCTCAGATAGGCCGTCAGCTTTTCCTGGATCTCTCTCCTCCTGTCATCATCCAAAGCCGCTAAAACCCCTGCAATATTCGACCCATCCGAAGATAATCTTTCAGCAAGCGTCGAATAATCACGCATATGATTCGGTATCGGGTCCAATACAAAAATCCCTTTCATCTGCTCTGCCACATTGTTTATAATCTCTGCGCTTTCCTTTCTTTTCAAAGCCAGTGATTTACCCTGGAATAATATTGATGTATTCCTGTTCAGTTCAAAATGCTGCCCCTTTCCCTGTTTACCAGTCGAAAAATATACCGGAATATTCATCAGCTCATTATCCAGAAGACCTGTATAAAAAATCCTCTGCTGTTTTGATCCGCTCCGGAACAGCTTTTCTTCAGAGACGAGCGCTCTGGCCGTCCCCACCTCTATGGTAATGGAATAACCATAATCCGTGCCCTTATATTCTACAAGAACATCCAGCGTGAAACACCGGGTCCCTTTTCTGCACACCCAATCGATTCCCCCACGCAGCGGACTTAAAGAAACATCGCCGGCTATAGCCTGAAAAATACCTGCTCCTCCTGCTATCCTGCTCAGAAAAATCAACGCGTCGACTGCATTTGATTTACCGCTTGAATTCATGCCAATTACAATTGTTAACGGATCGATATAAAGTGTGCTTTCCTCATAACTTTTCCAGTTTTTCAATATAACGCTCTTTATCAAGAAAACACCTCCTCGTTTTTCTCATTCTGTCAGCTCAGGCATCTGCCGACAGGAAGCAAAGTCTTTTTCAGCCGAATACCGGCAATTTCAGGCATGTTTACCAGTTCCCTGCAGGAATCCCTCCAGCCGCATTTTCTTATATTCCGCGAATCTGCCCTCATCCAG
>CANQUG010000105.1 GCA_947626985.1 uncultured Lachnospiraceae bacterium
TCCTTCCCCTGTTTCTTCCGTAATCTCTGCTTCTACATCCGCCTTCAATTCCGGGGCTCTTTCTGTCCCGGAGTTTCCTTCCGCAGCCCCTTCTTTCCGCTCCGCTTCTCCGCCATTTTCCGCAGCATCTTCCTCCGGCGCCGATCCGCTGTCCTGCCCCGCTTCCGGAGTCTCCCCCTCATTTTCTCCTTCTAACTGCGAATCCGGATTTTCCTCCGGAACTTCATCGCTTCGTTCCGGTTCCGAACTTTTTTCTTCTCCCACAGCCTGATCCGAAGCTTCCTCTCCTGTCTCCCCCTTACTCTCCTCAGCAGGCTCCGCTGATACTAAATCCTGATTTACTCCTTTACCTTCTCCTTCAAGTTCTTTTTCAGCTTCCGTCCCGGACAGTTCTCCCATTTCCTGCCCGTCCCCGGCCGCATCCTTTTCCTCTTCCGCCGCCGGAGCTTTTTTCCAGAACTCCCACCATCTTTTGCCCCCGTTATTATTCATCTCCCGCATTACCTTATCCCTTCTTCATTGGCCCATATTAAAATCCCCTTGATTTCACGGGAACATATACGAATACTTCCCCTTATCATATAATATACTTTCCCATGAAATGTAAAATTGGATTTCCCTGACAATTATCATATCCCGTTCAGGAAATTCTATCCGAATTATTTTGCTCAAATTCATTATACCCTGTCATATGATAAATTTCCACCTCTTTTCCCGACATTCCGGGTATTTTATAAATTCGGCAAAAAAGGCGCAGCTGACAGCCTCCGGTTCCGAGACAGTCAGCCGCGCCAATCAGTTGCAATGCCGCAAAAGGAAGATTCCGATCCCGGGCAGACACGCTTAATTCTGCTTCATCTGCTCAAATCGGTAAATCGTCTCCAGCACCACCTGGATCTCCTGCTCCCAGGCCTGGTACAGCTTCTCGTTCTTCTTCGTGTAAATGACCTCCGCATTGGTCAGATTTCCGGAGGTTCCGCAGATGGCGGCGGTCCTCACGCCCCTCAGATGTCCGATGGTAAAAATAGCGGAGGACTCCATATCCAGGTTCATCACCTTCATGCTGCGAAGTTTGTCAATAAACTCCGGAGTTTCCCCGTAAAACGCATCGTCGCAGGAGGTGATTCCGTAATAAACCTTCTCCTCCTTACCGGCCATCATCTCCTTGGCCGTATCCAGAAGACATCTGGTGAGATCAAAATCCGGAACGGCGGGGAAATTTTCCGGAACATAAAATTTAGAGGTTCCCTCGTTCTTCATTCCGGCGATAGTAACCATAAGGTCTCCGATGTTGATCTGCGGATCCAAAGCAGCGGAGCTTCCGATACGGATCAGAGCCTTTGCGCCGATATTGATCAGCTCCTCCGACGCAATGGCAGCCGAAGGACAGCCCATACCCGTGGAGGTTACGCTGACCTTAATCCCCTTATAATAACCGGTGAAGGTTCTGTGCTCCCGGTTATTGGCCATGAGAACGGGGTTGTCCAGATATTTGGCCGTGATATCGCTTCTGGCCGGATCGCCCGGAAGAAGAACATAATCTCCGATATCCCCTGGGCTCAGGGCGATGTGATACTGTTTCTGATTTAAAGTGGTTGATTTTTTATCCAGACTCATAAATATTCTCCTGTCTTATATATTTGACATTGGAAGTCAAAAGGTATTTTGACTCCTATTGATGCACGAATTGCTCCGCGCTTTGCGCTCCCGCAATCCTGGGTATTTTCACTTCCCTGCCGCACGCCAAAAGCGCAGCCGGAATTTTTCATACGCTCTCCGCGGCAGATAAATTTGCCGCTTTATCACCCCGCAGCGGTCAATCCGTAATATCTCCTGCCGCCTGGGGCCCTTTGACCTTCCGCCCCACGCCCATCAGCACCAGCATGGTCAGCAGATAGGGAATCATCTGCAGGAACTGGTCCGGAATATTCAGACTGATATTCATCCGGATCGCCTGGGCAAAGGCAAAAAGAATGCTGGCAAGGAAGGAACCCAGGGGATTCCACCCGCCGAAAATAGTCGCCGCCAGAGCCATATAACCGCGCCCGGCCACCATCTCCTTCACAAAGAGATTACTCTGAACGATAGACAGAAACGAGCCTGCCATTCCGCAGAGCATCCCGCACAGAACCACCGCGGCATACCGGTATCTGGTTACATTGATGCCCGCCGTGGCGGCCGCCTTCGGATGATCTCCGATGGTCCGCAGGCGCAGTCCCACCTTTGTCCGGTACATCACAAACCATGATACCGCCACAATGGCGACGGTAAAATACAGATAGGGCGACTGATTTGTAAAAAAGGGGCCGATCAGCGGGATTTTATTCAGCAGCGGCACCGTCACTGAAGGAATCTGCTCCACGTCGCCGCTGATTCCGTCGGAGGACCAGATGGCCCTGCAGAGCACCACGGTAAGACCTGATGCAAAAATATTGATTCCCACGCCGCTCACCGCCTGATTCGTCCGAAACCGCACGCAGAGGGTGGCATGAAGAAGTCCCACCAGACCTCCCACCAGAATAGCCACCAGCATTCCCAGCCACGGACTGCCTGTAGCGTAGGTCCCCGCCACCGCGCCGAAGGCTCCGAAAAGCATCATGCCCTCAATTCCCAGATTTACAATGCCGCTCCTCTCGCAGAACACCCCTCCGATGGAGGCCAGCGTCAGAGGAATGGCAAGCCGCAGGGTGGTAAACACCATATTCAGGGAAATCAGCTGCATAAGATTATTCATCTTCTATTTGCCCCCTTTCCCGATATTGAGAAATTTCACAAGGTTCGGAGTAGCCACAAAAAGGATCACCAGTCCCTGCATCACATTGATCATACTGGTGGAAACGCCGGCAACGTAGCTCATCTTCATGGAGCCTGCCTCCATAATACCGAACAGCAGCGCGCTCAGCACCACCCCGAAGGGATTGTTCCTTCCCAGAACCGCCACGGCAATCCCCGTGAAGCCGTAGCCCGGAGAAAATCCGTCCACAAATTTCCCCGTTTTTCCGAAAACCTCCGTCACTCCCGTAAGACCTGCAATGGCGCCGCTGACGGCCATCGTCAGCACGATGGTGGAAGACATCGCCACGCCGGAGGCCTGAGCCGCCAGAGCATTTTCCCCCACCGCCCGGATATTATAGCCCATCCTGGTCCTGGCGAAAAAGAAATACATGATCACCGCCGCCGCCAGAGCGATCCACAGAGCCGTAGTCAGCTGAGTCTTGGGAATCAGCTTGGTCAGCATGTTTTCCTCTCCCACGGAGGCGGTCTGGGCGATCATGCTGCCCTCCTCCTGCAGCGGTCCGTTCACCCAGTAGCTGGTGAAAAACTTCATAATATAATTCAGCATGATGGCCACGATCACTTCATTGATCTGCATCTTCGCCTTTAACAGTCCATTAAATCCCCCTACAAGAGCGCCTCCCAGCATACCCGCACCGAAGGACAGAAGGATCACCGCCATCCTGGGCATTCCCTGAAGAGCTATGGCCGTAATGGCCGCCGTAAAAGCGCCCATGTAAAGCTGTCCCTCACAGCCGATGTTAAAGATTCCGCCCTTGTTGGTGAAGGCGCAGGCCAGGCCGACAAATATCAGAGGAACGCTTTTTCCCAGAGTGTTTGCTATGGAATTGGCAGACCCGAAGGCCCCCTGCAGCATAGCGGAAAAAGCCGCCGCCGGACTGTAGCCCACAATGGCCATGATAACGGCGGACAGCACCAGGGACAAAAGAACCGCAGCCGCAGATACCACCAGATTGTTCACAAGGGGAATCCAGCGTCTTTCCTTTACCTGTTCCATATTACTGTCCCCCTTTCTGGCCGGCCATGAGAAGTCCGATACTGTCCGTAGTATAGTCCTCGTTCTTCCTCATGGCGAGAATCTCTCCCTTATAAAGTACTGCAATCCGGTCACTGAGCTGAAGAATGTCGGTGAGTTCCGCCGAGATCAGAAGAATCCCTTTTCCCTTCTTTTTCAGATCCAGGAGAATCTCATGGATATAGCGGATGGCCCCGATATCCAGTCCCCGCACCGGCTGACAGGCCAGGACGAACCTGGTGTCCTTTCCCACCTCCCGGCTCAGCACCATCTTCTGCTGATTTCCGCCGGAAAGAGACCCTGCGGACTGCTTCTCGTCCACCGCACGCACGTCGTAGGCCTTCATCAGCTCCAGAGTCCTCTCATGGAGAAACTTCCTCCGGATCATGCCGTTCTTCACATATTCCGGGGAAAACTGATTCCCCAGAAGGTAATTATCCTGAATGGAGAAACCCGGAAGAATAGCCCTCTGATGTCTGTCCGAAGGGATATAGCCGATTCCCTTCCCGCAGCGCTTCCTGGTGGACCACCTGGTCACATCGTCTCCCATCATGTATATGGAACCTTCCCTGCACTTCTGAAAACCAAGGATCAGCTCCTCCAGCTGTTTCTGCCCGTTGCCCTCCACGCCGGCAATGCCCACGATCTCACCTTCCCGGATCTCCATGGACACCGTACTCTGGGCATTCGGAAGAAGACGCACGTTTTTCAGCTCCAGTACGGTCTCGCCCGGCCGGGAGGGCTCCCGCTGCAGCTCCAGAGAAACATCGTGTCCCACCATCATACTGGCCAGGCTGTCCACCGTCACGTCCGCGGTGGCCACCGTTTCCAGGGACTTTCCCGCCCGGAGTACCGTAACGTGGTCAGAGACCGCCTTCGTCTCATTCAGCTTGTGGGTGATAAAAATGATGGTCTTTCCCTGTTTTTTCATGTCCCGGAAAATGTCCAGCAGCTGAAGAACCTCCGGAGGAGAGAGAACCGCCGTGGGTTCGTCAAAGATAATGATCTCCGCCCCCCGGTACAGGGTTTTCAGAATTTCCACCCTCTGCTTCATTCCCACAGAGAGCTCGGACACCTTTTCCGTCACGTTCAGATCGAAATGGTACCGGTCGGAGATCTCCTGCACCCGGCGGATGCTGTCCTTCCGGTCGATGGCAAATTTGCCCGGCTCATTGCCCACCACCACGTTTTCCCACACGGTGAGGGCGTCCACCAGCATAAAGTGCTGATGCACCATGCCCAGGCCCATCTGAAAGGCTTTTCTGGCGGAATGGCCGGTGACGCTCTCCCCGTTGATCTTCAGCACCCCCTCGTCCGCCCGGTACAGCCCGAACAGAATATTCATCAATGTGGTTTTGCCCGCTCCGTTCTCACCCAGCAGGCAGTGGATCTCGCCCTTTTCCACCAGAAGATCGATCCCGTCATTGGCGGCAAAATTTCCGAACCGTTTCGTAATGCCTCTCATTTCTACCGCTAACACTTCTTTTCACCTCTTCTCCTGACAAAAAAGGAGACGTTACACCCCGTTTCCGTATAACGTCTCCCTGCTCCTGCACATTATAATGTTTCCGGAACTTCGATCTCGCCACTGATAATCTTTTCTCTGATTTCCTCTACCTGATCAACGATATCCTGAGACACTTCAATGTTGCTTCCCTCGAGGGTATAGCCGATTCCCTCGTCCTGTACGCCCATGACCACGTTCTGGCCAACCGCCAGGTTTCCTTCCACCGCGCCCTTGCAGATTTCAAAAGCCGCGCTGTCCACCCGCTTGAGCATGCTGGCAACGATGTGATCGGGATCGATGATATTCTGGTTGGAGTTGCATCCGATGGCCAGGAATCCGGATTCCGCCGCTGCGGTAAATACGCCCAGACCGGAGCCGCCGGCTGCGTGATAGATAATGTCACAGCCTCTGCTGAACTGTCCGTTGGCGATTTCCTTCGCGGTAGTGGTATCTCCGAAGGGATTGTCGCCGCTTACGTACTGGATATCCACGGTCATATCCGGGTCGATGTACTGTGCGCCTGCCTGGAAGCCTGCCGCAAATCTCACGATCAGATCTGTCTCCATAGCGCCGATGAAGCCGAGATTCTTGTTGTCCTGAAGATTGTAAGTGGCCGCGTCCTGTTTCATCAGAGCTGCCAGCGCTCCCACCAGGAACGAACCCTCATGCTCTTTACAGTTGTAGCACACTACATTATCCGCTTCCACGGTTCCGTCGATGAAGGCATACTGCTGATCCGGATAATCCGGAGCAACGATGGAGAGGGCGTCCGTCTGGTCAAAGCCGATGCACATAATCACGGCGTATTCTCCGGAATCGCTCATGTCTCTCATAATCACTTCAAAATCCGTCACCTGCTTGGGCTCCGCATAGTCGAAGGTGATGCCCAGCTCGGACTCGGCTTTTTGAAGGCCCTCATACACCAGGTCATTGAAGGACTGGTCTCCCAGACCGCCGGTTCCCAGGATACAGGCAACCTTCACGTCAGAGCCGTCAGCCTGTACCATCATGGGCATGGCCATGGTGAGAATCAGGGCAAAAGTGAGCAATGCTGCAAGTACTTTCTTTGGTAACTTTTTCATTACGCGCTCCTTTCTCAGAAAGTTTTTTTGTATACGTTTTTGATTCTATCATTTCGTTTTTGTGTTGTCAATATTGTACAAATTTTTTGTTTTTTTACATTTTTGTAAATATATGGACAAATTCAGGTGATATTTTATGCGAATTTTCGGTAATTTACAGGCTGAACCGAGACTGCAAATTGCCGGCGAAGTGCAGTATACGGAAGAGTACAAAAGTAAATCATTCGCAAATTGTATTATCGCGCAGCTATTCGGCAGCCCCTTATTCGATTATCCTGTTCATGAAAGCATTTCCGAAAGCTCAGGCTGTAAACGTATCAGGCTGCTCCGGCCGCCTGTGCGGCTTCTCCCAGACGGGAATATACCGTGCGGGCATCCTGGATATGAGAGGACGCCGATCCGTTGTCCGGGGCTCCCGCCGTCACCAGTATGTATTCTCTGCCTCCGATCCTGGCGTAGCTGGCCAAACAGTAGCCTGCCTCGCTGGTGTAGCCGGTCTTCCCGCCCAGAATTTTCCCGGCCGGTACGGAAGCGTCCGGCAGTCCGTTAAAGAGGGTACTGTAATAAGTAATTCCGTCCGGGTGAATATTGGTGGGCGGGGTGGAATGCCAGGGGCTTTCGGCAATTTTCCGGAAGGTATCGTTCCGAATAGCGTACTTTAAAAGTACCGCCATGTCTCTGGGGGTGCTGTAATGCTCCGGGTCGTGCAGGCCGGTGCTGTCACAGAAATGAGTATTCTCCATGCCGATCTTTTCGGCCTTCTCGTTCATCAGTTCCACGAAAGCATCCTCAGATCCTGCAATCTCCTCCGCAAGACCGATGCAGCACTCCGCTCCCGAGGGAAGCAGCACTCCGTACAGAAGGTCAATGGCTCTCACAGTCTCTCCCGGCTGGAATCCCGCCTGGGTGGCGTCTCCGGCATACAGCGCCGCGAACATTTCGTTCCCCAGAGTGATTTCCTGATCCAGGTCCTTCAGCTTTTCGATGGCCAGTACGGCGGTCATGATCTTTGTCATGGATGCCGGATAGATGCGCTGATCCCCCTGAATTTCGCCGATGACCTTGCCGCCCTTCGCCTGGATGAGGATGGCGCAGGGACTGTTGATCCCGGTAAGATCCAGTTCCTTCACCACAGGCTGGCGAAAGCCCTCCACCCAGTCTTTAACGCCATAATCCCATCCCACGATGACCACAAGCGTGCAGATCACGATGCACTCTACAAAAGCGCAGAGAATCAGTCTGGTCGGTGAGAAGCGGCGGGATTTTCTTCTACGTGTATTTTTCTTCATGGCATACGGATACCTCCGATGAATGTTTTCATTATTTTACACCCTCCCTGCCGGGTGTGCAAATGATATATCCTTGAGTTTTAAACAGAACGAATCAGGATTATGCTTCATCAATAAAGAATGAAATGCATTATGAAAGAACTAATTCAGAAAATGAAAAAATCAGCAAATTTGATGTTTATGAATGAAAATTTCATGAATATCTGATACAATACAAATACAAATATTATCATGGGAGGACAGACATGGCAAAAGTTGGCTTGCTGTTTCCTCATAAGGAAATGGTGCAGATAGCAGATAAAATAGCTGAGGAGCAAAATATTGATTTGTATATAAAAAAGTGATCCAAACGACAGATGCTCTGCAGGAAGCCAGACAAGCGGCTGAAGCCGGAGCAGACATTATTGTAGCCAGAGGTTATCAGGCCATGCTGATTAAGCGCGGGACGAAGATACCGATCGTAGAAATGCGCCTTCATGCCCAGGAAATCGGGATTCTGCTGAAGAAAGCAAAAATCATAATAAGAAAAGAAAAGCCGAAAGCAGGTTTGGTTGTTTTTCAGAATATGCCTGGTGATATGTCTCATATGGAAGTACTGGTTCCGCAGATGACCTGTCGGGATGGAGTGGTCGTATATTGCCAGTCGGACTTTATGTGACACATCAGCAACGCTGTCAGATTTATACTGCCTGTGATAAAGAGAAGCATGCCGGTAAATATCGGCATGCTTCTCTGGAAAGTGAGGGATGATTATGAAAGTTGTAGTAGCGATTGACTCGTTTAAGGGGAGCATGAGTTCCGTAGAAGCAGGCTGTGCGGCAAAAGAAGGGATCCTGGCTGCCCGTGATGCAGATGTGGTTGTAAAGCCGCTTGCCGATGGAGGAGAAGGAACGACGCAGGCATTGGTTGAGGGACTGGGAGGCAGATTTGTCCATGTGCGGGCTGCAGGTCCGATGGGAGAAGACACAGATGCTCAGTATGGTATCCTGGAGGACGGAGTAACAGCCGTTATGGAGATGGCTGAGGCTGCCGGGATCGTTCTTGCAGAGAAAACGGGCCTGAACCCATGGAAAGCGTCCACGACGGGCGTCGGACAAATGATCCTGGATGCTGTGAAAAAAGGATGCCGCGAATTTATCATTGGTATAGGCGGAAGCGCTACCACGGAAGGCGGTATCGGTATGCTGCAGTTCCTGGGATATGAATTTTATGATGAAAATGGAAGTCTGCTGGCACCGGTATTTGAGAGTCTGGGGAAAATATCCCGGATCAGCAGAGAAAAAGTACTGCCGGCTCTGAACGAATGCCATTTCCAGATCGCCTGTGACGTGACGAACCCTTTATGCGGAGAGAACGGGGCTGTCTATGTCTATGGACCGCAAAAAGGGGTAAAGCCGGAAGAACGGGAACAGATGGACAGGCAAATGCAGCATTACGCTTAGAAGACAGCGGAATTTACAGGGAAAGATTATAGTAAAGCCGCAGGGGCAGGAGCCGCGGGAGGGTTAGGATTTGCTTTCCTGAGCTATCTGCCCAATGCAGAATTAAAACCGGGCATTGACATTGTTCTGGAGGCCATCGGACTGGAGAAAGAACTGAAAGACGCGGATATAGTCGTCACCGGAGAAGGCCGTCTTGATTTCCAGACAGCGATGGGAAAAGTACCGGTTGGAGTTGCGCATCTGGCAAAAAAATATCATGCGAAGGTAATTGCATTTGCAGGGAGCGTAACAAAAGATGCGGGGAAATGCAATGAAGAAGGGATTGACGCATTTTTCCCGATCGTGCGGGGGATTACTACACTGGAAAAAGCGATGGAGCCTGAAACGGCAAAAGAAAATATGAAACTGGCGGCAGAGCAGGTATTCCGGTTATTGTAGAAGAAGGAGTCAGGACAGGGACCGGCTCCGGGCTTTGAAGAATTTATACCATTACACTTCCAGCTGCCCAACTCGTCCGGCATCGTTTTCCTGTAATCTTTGAAGAAGTATATACTGTTACATTTCCAGGGGCGGGAGCTAATTCGCATGGCCGGTTCCGTATACAGCTGGCGAGACTGTACTTCCTGTCAGGCAGACTTTTTGGCCGCGGTTTTAGCGGAGACGAAATCCAGCGCTTACGGAGACTTAGGCGCGAAGGCTCTTCCTGAGCGTCTTAGTCGGAGTTAGCGATTAGTTCGGCGGAGTGTTGCGGCGTCTGCATGACAGGAAGTACAGTCTTGCCAGCGTCCGCCTGAAAATCCTCCATGCGAATTTACCCGCCCCGTGCCCCCCCTCTCCGCATGAAGAAAAACTCGTCGAAATATGTTGCCATCATGTCTGCGATATGCCATCCTCTCTCTCCGCCCCAAAAAAACCGCAGGAAAATCTCTCTTGCGAAACTGAATACTTTATCCTATACTTAAGAGAAATACTTAGGAAATGTACTCAGGAAACATACTTAAAACATACCTGAGAAAAGAAATCTGGATAAAAGGGGGCATGCCGCATATGTGGGTTGCTGATAAATGGAAGGATTACGAAGTGCTCGATGCTTCCCGAGGAGAAAAACTGGAACGATGGGGAAACTATATTCTGATCCGTCCGGATCCCCAGGTGATCTGGGACACAGAACGGATTCACAAAGGATGGAAAAAATGCAACGCCCACTATCACCGCAGCTCCAGAGGCGGCGGCGAATGGGAATTTTTCGACCTGCCCCAGCAGTGGAGCATCCGCTACGGAGAGCTCTCCTTTCATTTGAAGCCATTCAGCTTTAAACATACGGGACTTTTTCCGGAACAGGCGGTGAACTGGGACTGGTTCGGCGACAAGATCCGAAAAGCAGGACGGCCCGTGAAGGTTCTGAACCTCTTTGCCTACACAGGAGGCGCCACACTGGCCGCAGCCGCGGCAGGGGCACAGGTCACCCACGTGGACGCATCCAAAGGCATGGTCACCTGGGCCAAAGAAAACGCAGCCGCTTCCGGACTGCAGAACGCACCCATCCGCTGGCTGGTGGACGACTGCGTGAAGTTCGTGGAGCGGGAAATCCGGCGGGGCAGCCGATATGACGCCATCATCATGGACCCTCCCTCCTACGGAAGAGGCCCGAAAGGCGAAGTGTGGAAAATCGAGGACGCCATCCACCCGCTGATCCGTCTGTGCGTGGACATCCTCAGCGAACGGCCGCTGTTTTTCCTGGTGAATTCCTACACCACAGGACTGGCTCCGGCGGTCCTCACCTATATGCTGGCCACAGAACTGAAAAAATTTGACGGAACTGTAGACTCTCAGGAAATCGGACTGCCGGTAACAGAAAGCGGACTGATACTGCCCTGCGGCGCATCCGGAAGATGGGAAAACCGTTAGAATACGAAAAAGTCATTCACGTACGACAAAACATTACAGCATGGCAAAACCGTTCAGCCACAGGGAAACTGTCGAGACACAACAAAACCATTAAGGAAGGGGAATATATATGGAAGATAAGTATGATGAAAAAGAAGCCTTTACCTGCACACCGGCCTACGACCGCAAAGCCTGCGGCAGCTGCACCTGCGCCACCTGCTACCAGCAGGAATTCTGCGACCGGTGCAAAGACTGCAAGGAATTATCCCATAAAAAGGACTTCTGTTTCCGGTACGAAGGAGCCTACAATTATTAAATGGTGAAATGCAGGTTCGGAACTTTGTACATACAGCTTTAAATCAAAAAATCATAATAAAAAGTATGACAGGGAAGCACTACAGTACAGATATCTGTCACATCAAAAAAACCATATTATAAAACGGATGACGCACCCGGTACGAAACACCGGAGCATCATCCGTTTTTATTCTCTGAAA
>CANQUG010000106.1 GCA_947626985.1 uncultured Lachnospiraceae bacterium
CCTTCGCCGCCACGCTGAGCACATCATCCCGGCGTTTCAGCAGCGTGACAAAACGCGAAGGAGGCTCCTCCGCCAGCGCAATGCGGTACAGCTCCGGTTTTTCATCCCCGCGGAGGAAATCCTCGGGTACAAATCCGATTCCCAGATTATTCTTCACCATGGGAAGGATCAGATCCGCCGTGGCGACCTCAATCACCGGGGAGAATGGAATCCCGTTTTCGGAAAACCATTGGCTGTACATCTCATATGTTCTGGTCCTGGCAGCGAGGGAGATCAGCGGATACTCCGCCAATTCCCTCAGAGAGACCTCCCTGCCTGCAAGCTCGGGAAAGCACAGTCCGCACACAGCCGTTTCCCGCACTCTTTTCAGGGCCTTCGACCGAAGGCCCTGAATATCCCCGGTAGGAGTCGTAACCACGGCAAGATCCACCAGATTATTTTTCAGCGCCCCGACCGCCTGGGTGATAGTATAATTCAAAATGTTAAGGCGAATGCCGGAATACTGCCGCCGGTATTCATTCAGCACAGGCAGCAAAAAAGTATGAAGGGCAATCTCCGTCGCTCCCAGAGATACCACGCCGTTCTGCAGCGTTTTTGCCCGGTTCAGTTCCGTTTCGGCAAAGGCGATCTGCTCTACGGCGATTTTTACGTGCGCGTAAAGCCGCTCTCCCTCCGGAGTCAGATGAACTCCTCTGTTTGACCGGACAAAGAGCGTACATCCCAGCGCGCGCTCCAGATTTTTGACCGCCCGGGTCACGTTGGGCTGATTGGAGAGAAGGGCGTTGGCAGCCAGGGTCACGTTTTGATATTTTGCCACAAAATAAAAGATTTTATAATAATCAAAGCTGATGTCCATATCTTTCACCTTCACCATATTATTTCTATATATTTACCATATCAACTATATTTTTTTGATATATTTTCATCTGTATTATAACGAGGACTGCCGCCGTGCGTCAAGCGCTCTGCGGGTCTTGGCTGTTCAGCTGTCAGGGGCGAAGCGCCCTGGGAAATTCCAGAATGCTTTTTTATTCCTGATATGTTCCTCCCTGGCCAATATGGCACTTACCCGGTATTTGCCCGGCACTCGCTCAGCACTCACCTGACGCGAACAATTCATGGACAGCACCTTATATTTCGCGAAATGATTGATTACTTACGCGAAATATGATATTGTGTACTTACGAAAAAAACCAAGGAGATGTACTTATGGCGTTTTTATCTGTGAAAGAAGCTTCTGTAAAATGGAATCTGTCCGCCAGAAGAATCCAGCAGCTCTGCAGATCCGGAAAACTGGAGGGTGCCGTTATGCAGGGCCGCTCCTGGAAAATACCTGAGGATGCAGATTTCCCTGTCCGCGAAAAAAAGAGCCCGGCCTCAGATCGCCTGCTGCCGCTCCCCGTAGGCGTATCCGGCTACATTGAAACCGTCACCGGCTACTACTATGTAGATAAAACGCTTTTCATCAAAAGCTTTGTGGATACCCGTCCGAAGGTTTCTCTCTTCACTCGTCCCAGACGTTTCGGAAAAACCCTGAATATGGATATGCTGAAGGTATTCTTTGAGAAAAGCCCTGACGACACTTCCGTCTATTTTAAGGACAGGGCCATCTGGAAATGCGGCAGCACCTACAGAAACATGCAGGGAAAATATCCCGTCATTTTTCTTTCTTTTAAAGATGTAAAATATTCCGAATGGAAACAGGCTTTTAAAGATCTCGCCGAAAATATCCGGGCAGAATATGCGCGGCATTCCCTGCTGATGGAGAGCGCACAATGCAGCTCCTTTGAAAGGGAATATTACAGAAAGATTTATGCCGGCACAGCTGATGAAGTGGAGCTTTCGAAATCCCTCGCCATGCTCTCCGCCATGCTGCATAAGCACTACGGTATGCCCGCCGTGATCATTATCGACGAATATGATACGCCCATACAGCAGGGATACAGCTGCGGATACTATGAAAACGTCACCGGCTTTATCCGAAATCTCTTTTCCGGCGCCTTCAAGGATAATCCGCATCTGGCTTTCGGCTTCATGACCGGAATTCTGCGGGTTGCCAAAGAGAGCATCTTCAGCGGAATGAACAACCTGAAAGTAAACACCATTATGGATGACCGCTTCAGTGAATATTTCGGATTTACCAGGCAGGAAGTCCTGGAAATGCTTTCCTGCTATGGGAAAAAAGAAAAAGCAGAGGAAATCTGTGCATGGTATGACGGATACCGGTTCGGAAACAGCGATATTTTCAATCCCTGGTCCGTAATCAACTATATCGATGAAAACTGCTTTCCCAAAGCCTTCTGGCAGTCCACCGGCAGCAACGAAATCATCAGAGAGATCATTCAGAAAGCATCCCCGGATATCACGGAAAATCTGCGCAGACTGCTGCAGGGAGAGACCGTCACCACCTATGTGGACACCGGCGTGATTTATCCCGAAATCCACAATAATCCTTCCAGCATCTACAGCTTCCTTCTGATGGCCGGTTATCTGAAAAATGCGGAAATCATACCGCAAAATGACGGAAACTATATCTGTAAAGTATCCATCCCCAACAGGGAAATACGTTTTGTGTATGAAAAAGAAATCATCGCCAGGCTTCCTGCAGAGTACGGGGAATCCACCGCCGCAGCCATTCAGCAGGCACTTTATGAGAAAAACAGCGTCCGTCTGCAAAAAAGCATTGAAGATTATCTTCTGCAGACAATCAGCTCCTTTGACACTTCCGGAGAAGCCTTTTATCAGGGTCTCATGCTGGGTTTCTGCGCTGTCCTGAACAATCAGTACGCAGTGAAATCCATCCGTGAATCGGGAGCAGGGCGGTTTGATATCAGACTGTTTCCTTTTTCCGCAGATCTGCCCGGTTTCATTTTTGAACTCAAATATACTAAAAATGAGAAAGAGGACCTTGAAAAGCTTGCCGAAAATGCCCTTTGTCAAATCCGCCGGAAACAGTATCAGGCAGAAATGACCCAGGCAGGAATCCATCCCATTCTGTGTATCGGTATTGCTTTCTGTGGAAAACGGGCAGTTATCCGAACCGAATCTGACGAGAATTCAGAAAAAATCTTTACATGAAAATGGAGCACTATCTTTCCTCCGATGAAAGCGAAATCTCCCGGCTTATAGTCAAAGCTGATGTCCATATCTTTCGCCTTCACCATATCATTTCTATATATTTACTATATCAACTATAGATTTTTGATATATCTTCATCTGTATTATAATGAGGACTGCCGCCGTGCGTTAAGCGCTCTGCGGCGATACTCCCCAAATATATTTTCAGAGGAAAAGGTGAAGACAATGAACAGAGATCTGACTGTGGGAAATCCGGATACAGTGTTATGGAAATTCTGTATCCCGCTGTTCGGAAGCATTATCTTCCAGCAGCTTTACAATATTGCGGACAGCTTCGTCGCGGGAAAGTTTGTGGGCGAGCAGGCTCTCGCCGCGGTGGGGAACAGCTATGAGATCACGCTGATCTTTATCGCTTTTGCATTCGGATGCAATATCGGCTGTTCCGTCACGGTGTCCCAGCTGTTCGGGGCAAAGCGGTTCCGGGAGATGAAAACAGCCGTCTGCACAACGCTCATCGCCACAGGCGCCCTTTGTCTGCTGCTGATGATCACCGGGCTGGTGTTCAGCGCGGACCTGCTCCGGCTGATCCATACCCCGGATGAGGTTTTTGAGGCCTCAAAGCTGTATCTGGATATCTATATTCTCAGCTTGCCCTTTGTATTTTATTACAATGTGGCCACCGGCATTTTCTCCGCCCTGGGAAATTCCAGAACGCCCTTTTTGTTCCTGATGTGTTCCTCCCTGGCCAATATCGCCATGGATATCCTGTTTACAACAAGATTTTCCAATATATTTACCCGGGGTGTGGACGGCGTCGCATGGGCTACCTTCCTGTGTCAGGGGGTAAGCTGCATCCTTGCGCTGGTCTGTGTTTTCCGGACGCTTTCCGCCATCAGAGTGGAAGAAAAGGTACCGCTGTTCTCCTGGCAGCTGCTGGGGAAGATTTCCATGGTGGCAATCCCCAGTATCCTGCAGCAGAGCTTCGTCTCCTTCGGAAACATCATCATCCAGGGCGTTATCAATACCTTCGGCACGGGGGTCATGGCAGGCTATTCCGCCTCGGTAAAGCTGAACAATCTGGTCATTACCTCTCTCACGACGATCGGCAACGGAATCTCCAATTTCACCGCGCAGAACATAGGAGCCGGGAAACCGGTCAGAGTGCGGAAAGGCTTTCGGGCCGGGCTGAAGCTTGTCTGGCTGCTGTGCGTGCCCCTCGCTGTGCTCTACTTCTTCGCAGGCAAAACTCTCGTGAGAATCTTCCTGGACGCTCCCAGTGAAGCGGCGCTGAGGACAGGGACACAGTTTTTGCGGATTGTGGCGCCCTTCTACTTTGTCGTAGCGGCAAAGCTGGCAGCGGACGGAGTGCTGCGGGGCGCTGCTCTGATGAAATGGTTTATGATCACCACGTTTACCGATCTGTTGCTCCGGGTATCGCTTGCAAGAATTTTGTCCGCTACCACGCTGGGCTCCACCGGCATCTGGCTCGCGTGGCCCATCGGCTGGACCATTGCGACCGTGCTGTCGGTGCAGTTTTACCGGAGAGCCCGCTGGGAATAAAAATTTATATAATCCGAAAGCTGCGCCACTTTCCGCCCTGATAACGGATCACGTCCAGGATCGCTTTTACCGTCCAGTCGATTCCCATAGCAAGGGCAATCCCGATCACACCCATGTGCAGCCACAACGCCAGCACGAAGGACAGCACCGTACGAAGCACCACCGTACAGAAAATGGCCGAATACATGGCGAACTTTACATCGCCTGCAGCGCGGAGCCCCGCAGCCAGAGGCATGGAGAAGGGCTGAATCACACTGGCAAACAAATTATGAATAACCACAATGGTGAATACCAGCCGCTTTGTTTCCGGAGTAACATCATAGAGCGGAAGGATCACGGGCAGCAGAAGCAGAACCAGCAGGTTCCATGCCACGGCAAGCAGCACCGTGAGCCGGGTCAGCTTACGCATATAGTAATCCGCCGCGGCGTCGTCCCCGGCGCCCATACACTGTCCCACCACTGTGATATACACCGGTGAAAGAGCCACGCTCACCAGAGCGGCAAAGCTCCAGATCGTCTGGCCGATTCCGTTGGCGGCAATCTGCGCGGTTCCCAGAGTAGCGATGAGGGAACCCAGCACCACCTTTGCCAGCTGGAACAGACCGTTCTCAATGCCTCCCGGCACCGCAATCTTTAAGATACGCACGGCCATCGTCCTGTGAAACAACAGCGCTTTTCGGATTCTCAGGCAGACGTCATTTTTTTCATTCAGACAGAAAGCAGTCATCACCACAGCGGCGAAATACCAGGAAATGGTGGTAGGCCATGCCACTCCTGCCGCCCCGGCATGAAGGACGAAAACACCCACCGCATTTCCCGCCACATTGATGAGATTCATGGAGATGGATACAAACATGGTGGTCCGGGTCTTCCCCATGCTGCGGTAAAGAGACGCGCCCGCATTGTACACGGCGTTTGCCGGGAAGGAAAGAACCACAATGCGCAGATAGATGCGGCAGGCGTCCATGACCGGCGGCTCCACGCTTCCGTACAGTCCGGAGAGAACGGCATTCCCCAGCAGGAGCATTCCCGCCATACAGATCATGGAAAGCACCGCATTGATATGAAAGATCTGCGAAGCGGCCAGGTCGGCGTTCTCCCGGTGCCCGCTGCCCAGATACTGTGAAACCACTACCGCTCCTCCGGTGGCCACGGCAGTAAACAGATAGATAAAAATCGTATAAATCATCGTGTCCAGAGATACGCCGGAAACCGTCGCCTCACCGGCATAGCTGACCATCAGGGTGTCCGCAAGGCCCACCACCACCTGCAGAAGCTGCTCGATGAGCAGAGGGATGATCATCGCCCAGAGAGCCTCATTGCTGAAAGGGCGGTTCCCATCGGCAAACTGTTTTTTCGGTTCGATCCATTTTTCCACCAATGCTGTCATTGTTCCTCTCCTTTAAATCCGTTTCATCAGATACATCACAGCACCCGAATCGATGCTGTCAAATCTTTTCTATACTGCATTATAGCCCTCCCCTTCCAATATATCAAATACCTGTTTTTTATTCCATACTATGCCCGAAAGGCATCTGCCGCAGGTCTGGCTCCGTATGCAAAGATTATACGGAAAGCACGCATACCTGCCATTTTTGTCATGACCATGTTTCTATTCGTGCCAATTTTATCATAATTATGATCCTATTCATGCCAATTTTGTCATATCCCCAGTTAAATCGGCCTTCCTCTCTATCTGATCTGGAATATGAAACATTATCTTCAGGAACCGAATCGATAAGCTGCCTGAGATTTACACACAAAAAAACGCAGCAGAAAAGACGCCCCATTACAGAGCGTCTTTCTTTTTCGAATACTTCCCGCCGGGCAGTTCAAAAGAAGAACCTCCTGCGTTTTGGCTCGCAGGTGAAAAATATCGGCATTATTTAAAGAGAATACCCGGATCAGAAAATCCTTTTCATATCGCCAGCGATCCCATGGGATCCCAGGGATTCAGCTCAATCACTTCCGAATCAATAACAGCAAGCTGCGCGTCGGTCAGATATTTTTTATTGACCACCACCTGATACATATATTCGTCAAACCAGGCGTCGCTCATGACATAGTACCCCTTCTGGCCGGGCTCGTCGCCCCAGCTGTTTTCCACGCGCCAGCGGGTGGGAACGCCGTTATCGTCCAGATTCACCCCCTGGAAAACCATGGCGTGAGTCATCTGACTCTGGCCGTAATCCAGCCGTTCCGCCTTGGTCATGCCCAGCCGGATCTGCAGCATCTTCTCATAGTCATAATTTCCGGGATCCAGAAGCCCTGTTTCACGTTCCGAATAAGATCCCACATCGCAGCCGAACCAGACGGGCTCCCCGTCCTTCATCTGAGCGATGGCCGCCGCTTTCAGCTCATCCACAGGAAGGTTAATGTAGCATACCGGACTGCCTTCCTTTACATTTCCCAGCATTTTCACCGTGTAGCGGTGATAGAAGGGTTTATCCTGAGTAGGAGCGTTGATCAGACTTACATAGTCGCCCAGATTCATGTCTATGTATTTTTCATAAAACTGTTTCGGAGTCAGACCGCATTCACGGATAAAATGATCATCCTTGTCACGAACCTCAAAATCCACAGTCCTTGGCGGTTCGCCGAGGCAGATAACGAGAATCCGGTAAATTTCGCCCAGCATTTTCTCCTTCTCCGCAGAGAGCGCTTCTCTGTCCGCCCCGCCCGACGCCATCCGGCGCAGGATCGCCGCGTCGCCACGCAGCAATTCGGTCATAACATGGTGCATTTCCCTCGTGGAGGAGGAAACCGCGGATTCCGGCATGGCGTATTTGGGAACAACGCCGTACTTGTTCACCAGGTTTGCCATCATATCCCACTGTCCGCCGTCTCCCACAGGATCCCGCAGAAGAAAATCAAGCAGGCGGCTGCCCACAGGTTCCTCCAGAGTATCCAGAATGTTTTCCAGGAAATAATTGGACTTCTCCAGTTTATCCCAGAACAGCATATAATTCTGTGACAGCTCAAAATCTTCCAGATTCCATTTCTGAATAATACGGGTGCGCATCACATTCATGGCGGCGAACAGCCAGCAGCGTCCGCTCTGCTTCTGATTCGTTACGGCGCCCTGTTTCAGTGAAAGGGAAAAGGTATGCGTATGCTGCCGTCTGGCGTCATGATTCAGACAGCTTTTATTCAGGCCGTTGGTCATAACCGCGTCGCAGGCAATCTGGCTGGCGCGATCCCCATGGAACGTCTTACTGCAGGCCTCCAGCAGCTCTGGGGTAATGTTTTTATCCATTTTATAATCCTCCTTCTGTGAAGAAATATTTTCATTTTTACACTATAGCATGAGAATCCCCGTCTGTAAAGAAATATGAAAATCCTCTCAATTGCTAAACAATAAAAGCAGACAAAATCAGTATAAAAGAACTGACGATAAAAAGCATCATTCCGAAATTCAGGTACACCGTCTTCAGCCTTGTCCCCTCAGGCAGTTCAAGCTCCGACGTCTGAAAGCTGACATTGCGGATATTGACACAGAACAGCACCAGCCCAACAAGACTGAGAATAATCAGCGTCAAAACATAAATGACAAAAGGAAGAATCTGCGGAATCACTGTTTCCAGCGCCGCCATGCCATTCATGCCTGCTTCACTCAAAGCTTCCGGATGAATACTGTTCAGCAGAGCCGGCGCCACTACGCTGCCCAAAAAGTTGATCATCATATGCAGGGCCGCGGAATATCTGAGTCTCCCGGTTTTCAAATAGATATATCCGAATACAATCCCCAATGCAAAAGCATAGAAGAACTGAGACAGATTTCCATGAAAAAGGCCAAATATGAGTGCGGACGTAATCACCGCCAGTTTCTCGCCGTATACGCACGTCCGGTCAATGATCTGTTTCCGAAAGATATATTCCTCAATGGCGGGAGCTAAAATAACCATAACCAGAATCCGCAGCCACAGAGAATCGTCCATGGCATAAGTGAGAACCGGATTCACGGAAGCCGCCCCCGATACCGCCTGTATCAGCATCAGAACAATATTGCCGATGAGGTTGCCCGCATACATTGCAAAAATACTTATCACTGCGGCAGCCGCAAACCTTCCCGGTTTCAAAGTATGCTTTTCACGGGGATGGGACGGAACATGCCTCATAATCCGGAGTCCTGCCGGAACCGCCGCAAGATACATGGGAGCAAACGTACACAGCCAGAGAACCCAGGACGGACCCCCGCCCTGAGGATAAACGAATTCCGCAATCCTGCCCGCCGCAATCTGGAGAACAGAGGCAACTGCAAGAATTGCGAACACTCCCAGTCCAAGGATTGAAAACTGCCGTTTCGCAAGTTTCAGATCGCCGGTAAAAACCGCAGCGCTTTTTTTCTGCTTTCCGCCTTTCGGATCAATAAAAACAGGGGACAATCCGAAGAACAGAAAACCAAATCCAAAATTAAGGACGGCTGCTCCGGTCATGCCGATCACCGTATGCCCGAATACAATCCCAAGAGCGGCGACAGCAATATCCGGCAGAAGCCCGAAATAAATAAACATGATCTGAACCACCTGCTTTATCGTTTTTCCGGCGGAAACAGGCACTGACAATCCTATAAACGCCCCCACATTGGTGGCGTAAAAATCAACAGAAACAATAAGCGGAACCCAGACCAGCGAAATCAGAAGGTCCGACCCGGTAAGCAGAGCGCCGGCGACGACAGCGGGAAGTACATCCAGAAAACAGTTTACCGTTCCCCCCATCAGCGACCAGAACAGCTTCGCCCATGTACTCTCAGGAATCAGCAGGAAATAATCCATCTTCGTATCCTGTTCCAAAGGATTCCCCAGCGAACGGAAGAAGGACAATACGGCGAGCGTCAGAGCAGCCGGCATCATACTCTCTGTCTGCAGGACAAATCTGCAGATCAGAGAAACTCCGACCGCAGCAGCCAGATAGATTTCCATTGTTTTTGTAAAAAAGCCGAGATGCGCAAACCGGAACCGGTTGTAAATGGATTTAAAAAAGAACACATTTGCCCCCGCTCCATGGCGCATGCCATCCCGCCGCAGCTTTTCGCTCCGGTCTTTTTTGCGCTTAAAAACAATGCCGGCAGACTTTTCAGACTGTGCTTTTTCCAAAAGTTCCGCCGTCTCCTCCGACTTCGCCATGGCGTCCTCATAGAAATCCGCATGAATGTTCCAGATGACATATACCAGGAATAACCCCGCCAGCACAAGCGCTAAAAAGCAAAGCAGGGCTCCGAAAATACTGCCCTCCAGCGCAAACGCGCAGAAGCCCTTGATCCATCCCCATATCGGAATATACCGGGTCGCCGGAGCATTAAAAAACAGCACGGCGGCTTCCAGACAGTCCTTGCCGGAGTTCATATAAAAAATGATAAAGCCGCCGGTAACCAGCAGCAACAAGCCATAGATTGCCGGACGCAAAAATCGTCTGAGCGCCGTATGCACAGAAGAAAGCGTATAAAGCAGTACCTGTATGAGCGTCCCGAACATGATGGTAAACCCCAGCGCCGCAGCCAAAGACAGAGCAGCCCAGATACTGAGTCCCGCGTTAAAGACCAGATTGGGCAGCTGAAACAGCATATAGACACTCCCCAGCACCACAATGCCAAGCTGTGTGGCAATGCGGAACATCAGGACAGACTGAGGTTTCATCGGCGAGGCAAACAGAAGACTGACGTCCGCCGGAAGAAAAATCCTGCTGCCGTTTTTGTCCGCGCTCATGGCATAAAACACAAACATTAAGAGAACGATACCTCCGGCAGCCAGCTCGATTACTTCGTTCACTTCCACCCCGGCGGTTTCAGAAAAGGAAGGTTCCTCCGCCTCTGTAACCACCGTCTGGCCGGAGCTTTCCGGCTCCGCCCGTTCGGCGGAATTGTCCAGAAAAGCGAAAAATAATCCAAGCCCGATCCCTATCACCATACAGACAGCGAAAAAGATAAGCACCCACGTCTTAAAAAGCTTCTTCAGCTGATTTTTGAACGTATGCAGCGCGTAATAGAAAAAAAGCTTCATTTTGCATGCTCCTCCTGTGACGCGCTTTCCTTGCCGGAGACTTCGTCCGGCCGGCCGGAACCCTCCGTTACATCAAAGAACAGCTGTTCCAGCGTTCTTCCGTCCTTTTCCAGTTCATCACGGGTCACGTTGGCACGAATGGAGCCGTGATCCATAATGATCGTCCTGTCCCACAGCATATCCACGCTGTCGATGATGTGAGTGCTCACCAGCATCGTGCGCCCCTCCGCCCGCATTTCTTCAAACAGCAGCTTTAACTCTTTGATGGCATGGGGATCCAGACCGATCATAGGCTCATCCAGCAAAAGAACCTTCGGTTCCGGAAGCAGACCGAGACAGATATTCAGCTTCTGCTGCATTCCCTTGGAAAGCTCGTCGCCGAATTTTTTCTGCTTATCTGTAAGCTCAAACCGGCGGAACAGTTCCTCTGTCCGGGCTCTATAATCGCTCAGCCTGTATGCCCGGGCGATAAATTCCATATGTTCCGACACCGTCAGATTCGGATACAGGGACGGCATTTCCGGAATATATCCCAGCAGCCTTCTTGCGTCGGCGGTCTTGTTGGGATATCCTCCGACGGTTATTTCTCCTTCATAACGCAAAAAGCCGATGATGGATTTCATAATCGTACTTTTTCCCGCTCCGTTGGGACCCAGCAGTACCGTAACACTGCCCGGATCAAGACGGAAGCTCAGGTCATTACAGGCAATTACTTTGCCGTATTTTTTTGTAACGTGAGTTACATTTAACAT
>CANQUG010000107.1 GCA_947626985.1 uncultured Lachnospiraceae bacterium
ACAAACTATGTGCGGATATCCACAGAATCTGTCGCCATTCTTCAAAGGCTGTCGCTAAACTACCTATTTAGCGACAGATTTTGAAAAAAACCTTGAATTTACTGCTCACATTTAAGCCTGAGGTCATGTCTGACCACGTATTTTGACCATTATCAGAATTACATCGTATACAATCAAACACGGGGAAACGCCAGATTTTATGCGGCTTTCGGGACTTGAAATCTGACCACTTTTTTGACCACTTATAGCCTTAAAAAAGCCGTTTTTTACGGAAATCAGGAGCGGTTTTTGCATAAAATGATGGAAATCAGGACAGAAAATACCAGAATTGACGGCTTGACAAGGCCGTAATGGGATGCTATCATAGCTTATGTCCATAAAAAAGGCCAAAAAAGAACTGTCGCTAAATAGGTAGATTAGCGGCAGTTTTTGTTGCAGAAAGTCATTGTCTGCATAATTTCTTCCATATTTTACTGTATGCCTTTCCATATCCGAAAGAAACCCATCAGTTTTTTCAGTTTCCCGTTTTAACGCAGAAACTCCGCTGCTTTTGTACTTCTCACAAAAAACAGCGGAGTTCTTTCATCAGATAATATAGTTGTCTGCGCCCCGTTCCCGGTGACTGTCCAGAATATCCTGTAAGGTGATTCCGTCAAGGTACTCATTGATAACCCTGTAAAGTCCCTGCCAGACGGGAAGCGTCGGACAATCGGCGCTTCGGGCACAGTCAGGAGGGTTTTGTCCCGCACAGGCCACCGGCGCAAGGCTGCCTTCGGTCATCCGGAGAATGTCCCCCACCGTATACTGTGCAGGGTCTTTCGCCAGCATATAGCCGCCCTGATAGCCGCGGTTGGTTTTCAGAATATCCGGTTTATTGAGAACAGGAATGATCTGCTCCAGATATTTTTTGGAAATGTCCTGACGGTTTGCGATATCCTTCAGCGCGATATAACCCTCGGAACGGTGTTCAGCCAGATCCAGAAGCATGCGCAGCGCATATCGTCCTTTCGTGGAGATTTTCATAAGCTTTGTCCCCCTTGTGATTCATAACCAGATAATACCATATATTTAGTAGGTATTCAAGAGAGAGAATTTCACCGGCGCAGTGTTTTTTTCAGCGGGAATTTGCTGGCGCCCCTTTTATTCGTGTATTTCCAGGGGCAGCCCGTCCGGATCATGGAAGAAAGTCATCTTTTCGCCTGTATAGGTGTCCGTTCGGATCGGTTCGCATGGAATCCCTTTTGCTTCCAGCTCAGCAGCGGTTTCCTCTACATTGTCAACCCGAAAGGCTAAATGCCTCAGGCCGTAGGCTTCCGGTGACAAACGCGCCGGATGGTCTTTCATGATGAATATTTCCAGCTCGCAGTCTCCAAGCCGGAGGTCAATTTTCCAATCGTCCCGTTCTGCTCTGTAGTTTTCCCGAATAACGCGAAATCCAAGCTTGTCCCGGTAGAAATCCAGCGCGGCGTCCTTATCGGAACAGATGATAGCGATATGGTGTATCTGCATCAGATTCATAAATTTCTCCTTATATGCTTTTCGTTAAAGAACAGTGGCACTTTCTTCAATCTTTTTGTAATTATAATACCACTTTTCCAGTTGTCGCCCCGGATTCCGTGACCGCACCGATCACAGAACCCAACTCTGAATCAAGCTCCCGGCTGCGGAAATATATAGACATAGCTGCCGCTGTCAACCGTCTCAGCCTCTTTGCCCGGCAGGCAGATCTCTGCAGTTGTGTTCGCCGGAACCGTCACATGCACAACAGCCTGGGAATCAATCAGCTCCCAGTCAACCGCTGCCCTGCCGTACGGAGTCTCCTCACTGACCGCTGCGCGGGTCAGCCCGCAGTCCAGAGACGGGGCAATCCGGATTTTTTTATAACCCGGCTCCAGGGCCTGCAGCCCTCCGATCTCCCGGTACATCCACTCGCCCACACAGCCGAAGGCAAAGTGATTATAACTGTATGTACTGACCGCGCCGTCCTCGCCGATGGCACCCCAGCTCTCCCACATCGTGGTCGCTCCATGCTCCACTTCATACAGCCAGCTCGGACACTGCGTCTGGAACAGGAGCCGGCAGGCGACGTCCTTCCGTTTTCCGTAAGAACATCCATTAAGAACAGGATACTTAAAAAACCGGTGTCCAGGCATCCGCGGTTTGCTTCGATCATCCTGCAGAGATGTTCCACCATTAACGGACGGATTTCATCCGGCACAAGACCGATTTTCAGCGCAATCACGTAGATTCCCTGAAAGTCCGCATCCATAGTTCCGTCCTCATGGACATACTCTTCGATAAAAGCTTTGCGGATCAGGCGGTACTGCTCCTCATAGCAGGCTTTCTCTTCCGGTTTTCCCAGGATATCCGCAATTTTTGCCATATTCATCGCACTGAACGCCGCGTACGCCGGCGCCACAATGTGCATCGTCTCGTCCGCAGTCCGGTTCATCGCCATGCCGTCCGGATTTCCCAGAACAATACTCGGAATCAGCCAGTCTCCGAAATGAAAATCTGTATTCCAGAGATAACGGCTGCGGGCTTTATGTTCCTCATCCCAGGTCTCATACTCCGCCGGATGACTGTTCTCACAGCGCCCTTTTATATAGGCCATCCAGCGCTTCATCGACTCATAATTCTCTTCCAGAATCCTCCGGTCGCCATACTGCTGATACAGCGCATAGGGAACAATAATCACCGCGTCCCCCCAGCCGCAGCTTGTCTCGAAACCGAACGCGCCTGTCAGGAATGCTTTGTATGCCGGAAGATCAGGAACAATATCGGGAATCGCCCCGTCCGCCAGCTGATCCGCACGCACATTCTGCATCCAGGCTGTCAGGAACGCATCCGCGCTGCGGTTGAATGTCAGCGTCGGCGCGAAGGCCATGATATCGCCGGTCCAGCCCGCCTTTTCTCTCTGCGGACAATCGCTGGGAATGGAAATGGTATTTGCCACCTGGCTCCACCAGATATTCCGGTTCAGACGGTTCAGGCGCTCATCCGAAGTTTCAAAAAAGCCGATGTCCTCCATTTCACTGCTGTACACCCGGATGACAAAATTATTCGCGGAAAGCCGGCCCGGCCACCCTGTAATTTTTACGTAGCGGAACCCATGATAGGTAAATTTCGGGCAGTAGGTCTGCGTACCGTCTTTTGTCGTATAGACGTCCATCTGCTCCTTGTTCACGCCGAGAATATTATTATAATAATTTCCGTTTTCATCCAGAATCTCTGTGTGTTCCAGCTTAATCGTAATACCCGCGGGCGCAGTCACCGTAAATTCCACCGCACCGGCTACGACCTGCCCCACATCCAGGACAGTCTCTCCTGCCGGAGTGGTGAAAATTCTCTGCGGTTTCAGCTTCTTCAATACGCGCACCGGCGGCGCATACTGTCCGATCAGATTATTCATCGGGTACTCTGCCCGGTTCACCGGCTTCCAGTTCCTGTCGTCAAATCCCGGGGTGCTCCAGCCTTCCAGTTCCTTTGTCGCATCGTATCTTTCCCCGACAAAGAGATCGGAATAAATGAACGGGCCTGTGGAGGATACGCCCTGCTCAGCGGAAATCTGCTTCACGGATCCATCCTGGTACTCGATCACGCCGTCCAGCAGGATTCCCACTTTATCTCCATACTGGCAGCAGTCGCCGGTAGTACCCACGCGCCCTGCCCACCATCCATCCGCTACGGTCACGCCGATTACATTCCGGCCGGACCTGAGATACGGCGTCACGTCATAAGTCTGATACTGCAGAACTTTATGATAGGTCGTATTTTCCGGAGCAAACATCCGGTCATCCGCCCTCGCTCCGTTCACTTCCATTTCATAGATCCCATGGGCGGTAACATAAACGCGGGCCTTTTTTACCGGCTTATCCAGCTCAAACGGAATCCGGATAAACTGCGGCGGGCGAAACTCCGCGAAATCCCGCTCTGCTTTCTTATACGGATTCGATCCGTCCGCTGCCTGACTCATATCCTTGCCGGTCATACTGGAGGGCGTCGGAATCTGATCCGGTTCTATCCAGCCGCTTTGAAAAGGCACTCCCAGCCTTCCTGTCTCAAACCAGCTTTCCGTCCCGGCCTGACGGCCTTTATTGTCCCACACGGTCACAGCGACATCATAACGGGTCATCGGAGCGCTTTTCCATCCCCCGATCACCACCTCCGTGCTGTCCACGCTCTGCACTTTTCCGGTATCTGCCGCCAAAATCTGATCTTCGTAAATCTGCAGACGATACGCCGTCTGCATGACATTGCGCAGCCTGCTCTGCAGTTTCCAGCAAAAACGCGGGTTCTGCACATCGATGCCCATCGGGGCGGTCTGATGTTCGATTGTCAGATCAGTGATCCATAATTCATCTTTCATTCCAATCCTCCTCCCTGTTTTGTATTTTCATTATATCCGGCCGGATGTGCTTTTGGCAATGGCAATCGCTCCTGCCGTAGGAAATCCGGAGACGTTCGCTTCAGCAGGCGGTTAAAGTTCACTCATCATCTTTGCCATTTCTGCCATTATTCCGGGAACCGGAAGGCTTTGCGGACAATGCTCCGTACAGGAACCGCAGGAGATGCAATGGGACGGCTGCTTCTCCCGGGGCAGTCCTGTTACATTTACCAGTCTCCAGGCTGCATCCGCTTTTGCATCATTGTAAGCCGCAAGAAGCGTCGGGATATCCAGCCCCTGCGGACAGTCCGGGCAGCAGTAACGGCAGCCTGTACAGGGAACGGCGATATCCGGCCGAAGAAGGGCGGCCGCTTTTTTCAGCAATTCTTTTTCCGTATCCGATACGTATTTTCCGATGGAAAAAGTTTCTGCGTTATCGATTACCTGCGCCAGATCTCCCATTCCGCTCAATACTACCTGTACGTTATCAAGGCTCATAATCCAGCGCATCGCCCAGGAAGCCAGGGACGCGTCCGGATCAGCCTCTTTAAGAAGCTTCCCTGCTTTTTCATTAAGGCGGGCCAGCAGGCCTCCGTGTACAGGTTCCATAACCATTACCGGAATCTGCGCCTCTGTCAGCATTTCATAAAGCTTACGCTGGTTACCGTACTCCCAGTCATAATAATTCAGCTGGATCTGGACAAAATCCCAGGGATATGCGGCCAGCATTTTTCTCATGTTATCTTCGTTTCCATGGAAGGAAAAACCGAAATAACGAATCTTCCCTTCTTTTTTCAGCCGATCAAAATATTCGATACAGCCGCTGGAAAGAATCTCGGAGGCAAAATTATCCTGGATTCCATGGAGCAGATAGAAATCTATATAATCCATATTCAGGCGGTTCAGCTGTTCCTGAAACTGTACGCGATAATCCGGCTGGGCCTGAAAATTAAACTTATCCGCAACGTAAAAACTGTCCCGCGGATAATCCGCCAGGGCTTTTCCGACAAATTCTTCGGATTTTCCATTATGGTAAATATAGGCTGTGTCAAAATAATTCACTCCCAGCCGGACTGCCTGGTCGATGATTTCCTTTGCCTTTTTATAATCGATGGGGTTGCCCGGTTCCTCTGTCTGTGGAAGACGCATGTTTCCCATGCCAAGTCTTGATAATCTGATCCCGTCTTTGAATTCTTTATAGAGCATCTGTGTTCTCCTTTCTTTGCTTATGTGTTTATGGGAATTTTCCTGGTTCGGATTTTATGATATGCGAATTCCCGCATACCTTACGTTCAAAATCCTGAAGTCACGTTAAATCCTGAAATCACGTTTTTCATACGGACACGAAATGCATGACTTTTTTTCTGGTAATTATTCTACAACAGAAAAGCAGTACAAAACAAGGACTGCAGGATAACAGATTAATTGACTTTTCGGAATCCCGGCAGGCAGGCTGCAGCTGTCCCAGTGTACCTTCAGGATCGCCTGCAATGAAACATACCGGAAATATTGTTCTTGACATATTCATTTTTAAGATTTATTATTTTGAACAGTTCAAATTTGAATAATTTGTAACTATTCAGTCCCTTCACAGTTATGATGCAAAGATGCATGAAAATCCCGTCGCGATGGCATTTCTGCACTCCTGAATCATGCTGCTGCAGTCCCGGCAGCAAGCGCTTCGGCCTGCGGCCTGTTCTGAACAGTTACAATCATTCTGCTCGGAAAGGAGATGGGTACGTGGGGAAGAAAAGCAATGCCGCCATATTCTACCATATCAAAAGGGCGTATGAGCATTACTGCAGGCCGCTCTGCCGTGAGCTTGACATGCCGCAGATGGCGTTTGACATTCTGATGTTTCTGGCGAATAACCCGGAATCGTGTACGGCAAAGGATATCAGCCGCGGCAGGGGCTACCGGGAAAATATCCTGTCGGTCAATATCAACAAGTTGGTGAGCGAAGGGTATCTGGAGCGCGCTCCGGTAGAGGGCGACAGGCGGAAGGTCCGGCTTGTCTGTACGAAAAAAGCGCAGCCGATCATTGAACGCGGACAAAAGGCGCTGGAGGAATTTAACCGCCTGATGAAAGAAGGCCTGTCCGCAGAGGATATGGAGGTCTGCCAGCGGTGCCTGGAGATCGTGGGCAAAAATATGGAGCGCATTGAAAAAATGGAAAGGACCGGGGAGGAGCGAAAACAATGAGGTATCGTTATGCTGCAATCTGATTTTGGACAGCGGGAAGCCGGGCGTCGAAACCTGGGCGGATATTCTCTGAAAAATGATAAAGGAATAAAGCGGAGGAACAGCAATGAAGCATATATTTCGATTTTTAGCGAAAGCAAAAGCGCAGGTGGCGGTGATCATTGTTTTGCTCATCATACAGGCGTACTGCGACCTGGCGCTGCCGACTTATACCAGCGACCTGCTGAACGTCGGGCTCCAGCAAAACGGAATCGAGGACGCGGTGCCGGAGACGGTGCGCGAGGAGAGCCTGCAAACACTGGAGCTCTTTTTGGACGACGCGCAGATCCAAACGCTGGAAGCCGCATACGGAAAAGCGGACGCAGACGGCGTGCGCGCGCTTGTCGAGCTGGCGGAAGACGAGCGAAAAAAATTAAACGACCTGCTGCGTCTGCCGGAGAGCGTGGCGTTTCAGCTGGAAAACAGCAAAGAAGGCCGGGTAGGCCTGCAGCTGATCAAAGGAGCCATAGCGGCGGGCATAATAACAAAAGATAATTTGAAAAAGCTGCTGGGCAATAAAATCTCGGAGATGGACGCATCCGCGGAGCTTATGATGGATCAGGTCGCGGTCGCCTACGTGTCTGCGGAGTATGAGGCGCAGGAAAAGAATCTGAACAATATCCGAAACGCTTATTTATTCAAAGTGGGCGCAAAAATGCTGCTGATGGCGCTGGGCATGGCGGCGGTCGCCATCATGACGGGCTATATCGCGTCGAAGGTATCGGCGGGAATCGGGCGCGATCTCCGCGAGCAGCTCTATACAAAGGTCATGGGATTTACGAACGCGGAGATTGAAAAATTTTCCACTGCGTCGCTGATCACGCGCTGTACGAACGATATCCAGCAGGTGCAGATGCTGACGGTCATGCTCCTTCGCATGGTGACTTATGCGCCGATTCTGGCGGTCGCGGGCGTGGTCAAGGTCATCCAGACCGGATCCCAGATGAGCTGGATCATTGTCGTGGCAGTAATCGCCCTGGGGTTGTGCATTGCGGTGCTTTTTGCCATCTCGTATCCGAAATTTCAGATCATGCAGAGCCTCGTGGACCGGCTGAACCTGGTATCCAGAGAGCTTTTGACCGGCGTTATGCCGATTCGCGCATTCGGGCGGCAGGATTATGAGGAAAAACGGTTTGCGCAGGCGAATACCGACCTCTTTAAGACGCAGCTTTTTACGAACCGCACCATGACCTTTATGATGCCGGTTATGATGCTGATCATGAACGGCGTTTCCGTACTGATCGTCTGGGTCGGGGCGCAGGGCGTAGATACGGGAGCCGTACAGGTGGGCGACCTGACGGCGTTTATTACGTATTCCATGGTCATCATCATGTCGTTTTTGATGCTTTCCATGATTTCCATTATGCTGCCGCGCGCAGGCATCGCGGCCGACCGTATCGCGGAGGTGCTGGAAACGCCGGTTTCCTTAACCGATGCCGCGCAGACAAGGGATAACGAACTTGGAAATACGAAAGGCGTATTGACTTTTTCTGATGTTTCCTTTTCCTATCCGGGCGCACAGTCGCCGGTGCTGGAGCATATTTCGTTTACGGCGGAGCCTGGAAAAACCACCGCAATCATCGGCTCGACCGGCTGCGGAAAGTCGACGCTGATTCATTTAATTCCGCGTTTTTACGACGTTACGGAGGGCAGCATTTCCATTGACGGGATAGATATCCGCGAAATCAGCCAGAAGGCGCTCCGCGACAGGATCGGGTATGTGCCGCAGAAAGGCATGCTGTTTTCCGGTACGGTGGAGAGCAACCTCAAGTACGGCGGGGAGCAGATTACAGACAGCGGAATGAAGCTTGCCGCCCAAATTGCGCAGGCGACGGAGTTTATTGAATCCAAGGAAGCGGGCTATCAGTCCCCGATTGCGCAGAACGGCTCGAATGTGTCTGGCGGCCAGAGGCAGCGGCTGTCCATCGCGAGAGCCATCGCAAAGCAGCCGCAGATATTCCTTTTTGACGACTCGTTTTCCGCGCTGGATTATAAGACGGACGCCAATCTGCGGGCGGAGCTTGCGGAGCACACGAAAAATGCGACGGTCGTTATCGTTGCGCAGCGGATTTCCACCATTATGCACGCCGAGCAGATTCTTGTGATGGAGGACGGCTGCATCGTGGGCAGGGGAACGCACAGGGAGCTGCTTGAAAATTGTGAAACCTATCTGGAAATTGCAAGAGGGCAGCTTTCGGAGGAGGAAATCCAAAGCGCGCTGAAAGGAGGAGACTGATATGGCCGCAAGGAGAGGACGCGGGCGGATGCCGGGCGAAAAAGCCAAAGATTTTAAAGGATCAATCAGACATCTGCTCCGCTATATGGGAGCGTATAAAATTGCGCTGGCGATCGTCGCAGTTTTTGCCGTCGCATCTACCGTTTTCAACGTCGTGGGGCCAAAGATTCTGGGCAACGCGACGACGGAGCTTTTTAACGGGCTGATCGCAAAGCTGTCCGGAACCGGGAGCATTGATTTCGGAAAGATCGGAAGGATTCTGCTCGTTTTGATGGGCATTTATCTGCTCTGCGCAGTTTTTTCCTTTGTGCAGGGGCTTTTGATGACGGAAATGTCGCAGAAAATGTGCTTTCGAATGCGCAAAGATATCAGTGAAAAAATCAACCGGATGCCGCTTTCTTATTTTGAAAAAAACGCCGTCGGCGATGTCCTGTCGCGCATTACAAACGACGTGGATACGCTGGGACAGACGTTTAACCAGTCCATCACGCAGCTGATCACGTCGGTCTGCTCGCTGGTCGGGACCATTGTTATGATGCTCACGATCTCGCCGCTGATGACGCTTTTTACGATCCTGATTCTGCCGGTTTCCGTAGCGTTTGTGACGGGGATTGTGAAAAAATCGCAGAAATATTTTATCGCGCAGCAAAATTACCTCGGAAAAATAGACGGTCAGATCGAGGAGACTTTTTCCGGGCATGACGTGGTAAAGGCGTTTAACCGCGAGGAGGCGGAGCTGGCGGAGTTTCGCAGGACCAACGGGGTTTTGTACGAATCGGCGTGGAAAAGCCAGTTTTTGTCCGGACTTATGATGCCGATTATGAATTTTGTCAGCAACCTCGGCTATGTGGCGGTGGCGGTCTCGGGCGCGATGCTTGCGGCGGCGGGGACGATCGAGATCGGCGACATTGTGGCGTTTGTTCAATACGTCAAGCGGTTTACGCAGCCGATCACGCAGATGGCGCAGGTTTCCAATCTGCTGCAGTCCATGGCTGCGGCGGCCGAGCGTATTTTTACCTTTTTAAATGAGGAGGAAGAAGCGCAGGCGGTGGAAAATCCGGTTTCCGCAGATGTGATAAAAGGGAATGTTTCCTTTGAGCATGTGCAGTTTGGCTATACGCCGGACAAGATCATCATTCACGATTTTAACAGCGAGATCAAAGCGGGGCAGATGGTGGCGATCGTGGGGCCGACCGGCGCGGGCAAAACGACGATGGTTAAGCTGCTGATGCGTTTTTATGATGTAAATGCAGGCTGTATCCGCTTAAACGGCCATCCGGTCGGGGCGTTTGACCGAAACGACCTGCGGCGGGGCTTTGGAATGGTTCTGCAGGATACCTGGCTGTTTAAGGGGACGATCATGGAAAATATCCGCTACGGGCGGCTGGACGCGACGGACGAGGAGGTTATCCGGGCCGCAAAGCTTGCGCGCGCGGATAAGTTTATCCGTTCTCTGCCGGGCGGCTATCAGATGGAGATTAATGAGGAGGCATCGAATATTTCGCAGGGGCAAAAGCAGCTTCTGACGATTGCAAGAGCGATCCTTGCGGATAACCCCATCATGATTTTAGACGAGGCGACTTCCTCCGTCGATACCCGCACCGAGCATCTGATCCAGGCGGCGATGGACACGCTGCTGAAAGGGCGCACCTCGTTTGTGATCGCGCACCGGCTCTCCACCATCCGGAATGCGGATTTGATTCTGGTCATGAAGGACGGCGATATCGTGGAGCAGGGGACGCACAAACAGCTGCTGGAACAGGGCGGCTTTTATGCGGGGCTTTATAATGCGCAGTTTGCGCGGTAAGAGGATGGCAGCGCAAACGGTATCTTCCCGGCTTTCTTCGAAAAACTGTGGTAAAATCTGCAGCTGCAGAATGATCCGGCATAAAAAACGCAGCTTCGGCTGCGCTTCAAACTGCAGACAAAATCCCGGTAAAATCCGGGATTGACTCCAGCACAAGCTTCGGCTGCGGTCTGCCAATAAAAACGTCCCGTGGAAACATTCCACAGGACGTTTTTATTATACCTCACCAATATTCTTTCACATTGGCCCATAAATACTTCGCTTATTATTGTACATGTGCTTCATGAAATAAGGTTGAAATAACCCTGATATTAATTCCAGCTTTGACGCTTAAACTTCATTATGCTTCTCTAAACCATAGAGAAGAATTTTTTGAACTTTTTACTGGATCCGGCAGGAAT
>CANQUG010000108.1 GCA_947626985.1 uncultured Lachnospiraceae bacterium
ACAGAAATCGGCAGTATCGGCGAGGATAACGGATAACTGGAACCGCGATTTATCACACCTGCACACCACCATCACGGCGAAATACTGCGCATTCCTCACATTTTTGCAAGAGTAATCCTCCCGTTATCCATAAACAGTTTTTGGAAGCAGGGATGTTCCTTTTTCAGGTCATTGGGATAGTGCAGCACGAAATATCGTTCCCCTGAGAAGCTTTGAAATACCATACCGTGCCCGCCGTTCTGCGGCCAGATCGGTTCCGGAAGCTGTCTCCAGCTTCCATGAATATCGCCGGTCTCCGAGACCGCCACGCCCACCGCATAACTTCCCTCGCTCCAGCTCGACCAGGTCATATACAGCTTTCCGTCCTCCATCCGGAACAGGCAGGGACCGTCCGTGAGGTAAACATCTCCTTTTATACCGAACTCCTGCTCCGCAAAGGGAACCGGCCTGGCCCACGCAGCCTCCCTCGCGGAAAACAGAACGACCGGCTCTGTCTTCGCACCGGTGAGATCCGGCTCCAGCTCCACCATACAGATGTCGCCCTCCGGCGAATCCTCAAAGCTGTGGGAAAATACCATATAAATTCGCTCTTCCGAGAAATAAAGCGTTCCATCAATGCAGGCCCAGCCATCCGGAGTCAGCCTCTTTCCATAAAGGGAAAACGGTCCCTCCGGGCGCTCCGCCCTTAACAGATAGATTCCTTTTTTTATTCCGGTGCCTCCGAATGTCGTCAGCAGATAGAAACTGTTTTCATACTGATAACACTCCGGCGCCCAGAAGCTTTCCGTCGCGAAAAAATCTTCCGGCCGCCTGAATATTTCGACAGGTCCTTTCCAGTTCTCCATATCCGGACTCATGTAGCAGTCAAATCCTTCCGCCTTTCCCCAGCAGGTATCGCTTCGGGTTCCATAAAGATAGTAGATACCCTCATATGCAAAAACATAGGGATCACGTATATTGATTTCATTTGTGTGCATATGCATCCTCCCCTTCCTTTTTATAATGGAAAAAACTGTGCTGTTTTTACAGACAAAATTATATATGAGATATGTCATAATTTTCTGTCACTATTTCAGAAAAAAAGTGACATACCCGCAGATAAGAGGTAGAATAAGAACGTAGCTATATGCTTTTTTTAAAAATACAGAAGTTCACGGAGTTTGCCATGAATGTGCGGAATATACCTGACAATCTGACAGAATTAAATATTTATGAAAGATTTCTGAAACAATTCCTGGAGAAATACCCGGAATACCAAACGAAGCGCATTGGGATTTCCGAAGCCGGCGAGTATGAAGACCATCGGCTGATCCGCGTCATGCGGAAAAAATGGGACGAAGAACATCCCGATATCCCCTTCTTTTTAGAAGGCAATCTTTACAACATGACGGAAAATTTTTTTATCCCCCCGGAAGAAAATGTATGCGTCATCAGAAATCTGCGTTATATGCCTTTGCTGTTCCACTTTCACCAGTTCATAGAAGCAAATTATGTCGTACACAGCGGCGGAAGCTCCCTGATCAGCGCAGACAGGACCCTTCCCCTGGAGGATGGGGACGTGATTCTCAGTCCCCCTGGATTTTCCCACTGTTTTCATGCCATGACCGACGACAGTATCATCATTGATTTCATTATCCGCGTAACCACCTTCGATACCGTGTTTTTTAATCTGCTGAGCGGGAATAATTATCTCTCCGCCCTGTTTTCCAACGCGCTGTACGGTTCCTCCAGAGGCTGCATTCTCTGGCACTGCAGGGAGGATTCCCTCCTTCTGGATATGGTCATCACCGCATACAGGGAAAGCCGCTCCAGCGCAAAATACCACGAAAAAATGCTGGAACTTCTCGTCATGCAGTTTTTTGTCCTCCTGATGCGCAATCATGAACAGAGCGCGGTCTTCCCGACCCCATATCTCAGCAATTCTGACGAACAGGTTCAGGCACTGCTGAACTATATGTACACGCACTGCCAAACGGTAACCCTGTCCAGCCTGGCCATGCAGTTCAATTACAGTGACCGTCAGGTGATCCGGATCCTGAAAAAATATACAGGGAAAACCTTCTCTCAGATACTGACGGATATCCGTATGAACAAAGCGCTCCAGCTTCTCCGGAACTCTTCTCTTCCTTCAGCCAGGATTGCCGTACTGCTCGGGTATTCCAGCAAGGATTACTTCAGAAAGGTATTTCAGAATACGTTTTCCTCTGATCCGGAAGTTTTCCGGAAACAACTGGAGGAAAAGAAAGAGAATACCAGGTAATTCGGAAGCCCCGTAGCCTCTTGTTTCGGCGACTCCTCATACGAACCGGAAAGGAAATTTTCCACGACAGCCGGATGTCCTTTACCGCAATCGTCATCTTCTCTGCCGCCAGCATTGCTCTGGACTGCATCCTGATTTTCGGGCTGAAAATATGCGCAGGTTAAGATAAGATGAGACATTCCGCGCATAAATTGAACAGACGTTGATTTATATTCCTGAACAGACTATAGTTTGGAAGACTAAATAATCAGCTTTCATTTCCTATGGACTTTCCTTTGAGATTTCCCAGCCCGGAAAGTATGTGAACAATATTGAGACGAAATCTCTGGAACAAATATCTCCTGGCATACTCATAGTCGTTTCGGTTGGTGTATAATAATATGTATCCGTTTTTCTTTTATTTTCTTCTCCAGATAATTTTTCATGGACGTCGGGTTTTCAATAATTTTTTCTTTATCATATATAAAAAAATAGATATTCGAAGCCGAATAGTGAATAATATCTGCCTCTATTTCTTCAATCAGCTTTTTCACTTTCATACTTTCCCTGCTGCACTTTATCTCTATAATTTTATCAGGCTCAATATAAATATCTGTTCTGACCGTACTATAACCTGTATCTTCATTGACCTCCAGCCTTGCTTCTGGATAGAGCGGTTTTAAATATGCATATAATAAAAATTGGATATCATATTCATTTTTAATCCTGATGGCATCCAAGTGAGATTTTTGAATGCCGCCTCTTTTATCAGGTTCCCTCTCCAGCAGATTTTCCAGAAAGAAATAATAATTTTCCAATACCATAAGTAATGGATCTTCTCTGTCGGTTTCAGCCATTATCTCATAAATATATTCTATCACACGCTTTTTCGCTTCCTCTATATTCTGGCAAGTGTCTTTTCTTGAATATTCATTTACATAATAAAAAGCACGTTTTTCCAGCTCCAGCAAGCTTTCTGCTCCTATACCGGTCCTTTTCATATAATCCTGCAGCTGAAACTTTATGACATCAAATGACATCTGATTATTACAACTCCGAATTTTTTCAATTGCTTCCTGCATACTGCTGATTCCTTCAGACATTCTCTCTCACTCCCCAACGCAAATAAAACAGAAACAGCGGATCCAAAATATATAAAACGCCGTCTTTCCACTCCAGTACCTTAAAAATATCTTCCTTCACGGTCAGCAGCTCATGAAGCTTTACCAGGCTGTCTTTCATTGCCTGAGGTTTCGGTTTTTCACAACCATCAGCAATTAATTTATAAATTCTGTCTTTTACCTCTTCAAATTTTAATTGCATGATTGGAGGATTTTCTGCAATTGATTTTACGATCAGTTCGTAAATGTCATAATCCTGCCCCTTTCTGGTACGAAATTTATTCCTGGATTTTCCTCTCGTATTCGGTCCTTTCCGTATCAGAGAAACAACTTCTCCATATTCAAAGTTCGCAGTTGTATACCGATATGCTGTTTCCAGAATTTCCGGTTCAATTACTCTACAGTCCTCGCCTTTCATTTCCAATATTGTACAGATATTCAGGCAGATATACTGCATCAACTGGGGAGAGGACAAGCTTTCTACTGCAATCTGAGCTGCTATCTGATCATCAATGGATATACCCAATTGAGCAAAGCCAATCTTAGCAATTTCCTCCAGATCCTTAACTTCCCAGGGATCCATATTAATCAGACTGAGCCTGCCGGAAAGATCCGCATTCTGACGAATGGCCTCGTCTGCTCTGTGCGGAAGAGAAACTACAATCGTTTTAAATCCCCTGCGAATGGCGTCCTTCAGCTGTTGAGCAATCTGCATCCTCCTGGCTTCCGGCGCATAATGGAAATCATCTATAACCAATACGAGATCATTTTCTTTATAATAATCAATTATTTTATCTTTAGTCAGTGCAAACGTTTCTTTTTTGAAATATTTGTTCCCGGACTCCGGAATTGACTTTTCAGACGTGAACTGCCCTTCATAGGACAATCCAACCTTCGCAGCTGCCAATTTCCAAAAATCAGTCTTATCATCAAAATCTGCTCCTGATATTTCTACAATATTTTCCAATCCTATGACTTTCTCACACAATATGGTTTTTCCCATTTTTGACGGGCCGACTAAAGATGTCAGAAACCCCGATACTTTTATTGCCTGATTCAGACGAAATTCATACGTGAGTCCGGAAAGTGCCGATGTCCTTGACACATATGTGTATTCGGGAAATGCTCCCGGTCTGAATACATCTTCCGCTTTTAACATTTTCTAAGCTCCTTTCCTCATTTTTAACCATTATAACATATATTTATTAATTTTAAACAGTTTTTACAAAATTTTATATGTTTTTATCATACATTAAAAGCGGAATATTTTTGCTCTCAACTTCAGAACTGTCATCTTACTTTCCAAGCAGAGCGGAGATTTGCCCCAATATGAGAAAAACAAGAAAAATCCGCTGCTGTTCATACGTGACATTTCCAATATTCAATGCTAAAATGACAGAGAAAAATGCAGAGAAACGGAGTGGGAAGCTTTGGAAAGCTGTTCTGGGCAGGCATATCGGAAAACAGAGGACTCAGAGCATATGTAAAAAGACTGCGCAGAGCGCTGGCAGAAGAAGGCATTCCTTTTGACAGAAAACAGTTTTCGCCCCATATTACCCTGATACGAAATGCCGTGTACAAAAACGATCAGAAAATTCCGGTCCGCGTTCCTCCCGTAGGAGAAATGAAGGCTGCAAATATATCTCTGATGAAATCGGAACGCGGCCGGAATGGAATGATCTACACAGAAATCGGCAGTATCGGCGAGGATAACGGATAACCCGGACCCGGGAAAGGAGGATACGCGTAATGAAACTGATAGAACCAACGACAGAGTACAGCCGGCAGATCCGGGCATATCGAAAAGAATTTCTCGACAGCGGCGATTCCATGGATGGTACAAGCAGCCTCAGACGATTTGAAAATCCTGAGGACTGGATCGAATATATAAATGCTCATAAGAATCCGGCAGAAGTTCCGAATGGACGTGTTCCGGCTGCACAGTTTCTATATGTGCGGAATGAGGATCACAAGATTGTCGGGATGATCGATCTCAGGTACTGTTTAAATGAATATCTGGAAAAATACGGAGGTCACATTGGTTATTCCGTGGCGCCAAGCGAACGGCGCAAGGGATATGCGACACAAATGCTGCATATGGCGCTTTCAAAATTTAAAGAAATGAACATGGATAAAGTGCTGGTTACCTGCATCAAGGGAAACGAAGGAAGTATGAAAACAATTCTTAAAAATGGCGGGATATACGAGTCCACCGTCTATGAACCCGACGAGGGAGCAGAGATAGAAAGGTACTGGATCCAATTGTCTCTATAATAGTCATCATTCTATTTTTATGAAAATCTGTCACTGAGCTGTCACTTTTCTCTGCTATAATGTAGAATGTAAAAGTTTATCTGCACCGACATGCCTCAGCAGACCTCAGGGAGGAAATCAGCCGTGATGGATTTATATTATATTGAGGACGATCTGAATATCGCCCTCGCCGTAAAAGAATATCTGAAACCAAAAAATTTTAACGTAACAGTCTGCGCGACACTTGCAGAAGCAAAGCAGAGAATAAAAGCCCGTGTTCCGGCCTGTATTTTATTAGACTGGAACATGCCGGACGGCCGCGGAGACAGTTTATGCCGGTGGATTCGCAGCAGCTGGAAGGAATTACCGGTGATCTTCCTGACCGTCCGCAGCGACAGTTCGGACATTGTTTCAGGCTTCAGAAGCGGCGCCGACGATTATGTGGTAAAACCATTCGAATTAGAAGTATTGTATTCGCGGATTCTTGCGGTGCTTCGCAGAACCGGAAACGTGGCGGAGCAGTATCTCTCCTGCGACGGAATCACTATCGATCAGAATCGTCATGCCGTGTTCCTCCGTTCTGAGGAAATCTCTTTAAGTACTGCGGAATATCAGCTGCTGCTGTACCTTATGCAGAACAAGGGAAAAACGGTTACCAGAGAAAAACTCCTGGAACGGGTATGGGACGTAAACGGCGTTTATGTGAATAACAACACCCTGACCGTCGCCATGAAGCGGCTCCGTGACAAGCTTTCGCAGCCGGCATGCCTGAAGACCATCAGAAGCGTGGGCTACCGTATGGAGGATATGATATGAATGGCCGTAAAAATATATTGATCACTTCAGGGTTTGTATTATCTGTCAGTTTCCTTGCCGCCGCCATGACTGTATGGCTGGTTTCTTACCGCTACAGCAGGTTTTCCTTTGATTTGTTAAATGCAGTCTGCTGCGAAATAACAGAGCAGGAACCGGAAACACAGAAAATCATAGCCGCCGCATTAAAGGAATATACAGAGGGAAACCCCGATGGTCTGTCACAGGAGAATCTATTGTCCGCGCTGGGATACCATGCGTCTGATTTTTCTGACTTTCATTTCAAACACCCTGCTGTCTTCGCAGCGGCCGGATGGCTGACAGGGCTTTCTCTTTTCCTTTTCACTTTTCTATATCGGAACAGGATGGAAAATCGCAGAATCAAAGACTTAACCGGATATCTGGAACAGGTAAACAGCGGAAAGGCACTGATTCTGTCCGCTTCCGGAGAGGATGATTTTTCCAGACTGGAAGACGAAATTTATAAAACGGTAACATTCCTTTATCAGACAAAAGATCAGGCAGTGCAGGCCAAAAACGAATTTGCGGAAAATCTGTCGAATATCGCTCATCAGATCAAAACGCCGATCACGGCTGTTTCTCTGGCTGCCCAGAGGATAAAGCAGGATTTTAACTGCGAAGCTCTGGAGCAGATAGAAAAGCAGCTTTCGCGGCTGACTTATCTGGAGGAATCTCTGCTGATCCTGGCCCGGCTCGATGCAGGAACGCTGCTTTTTAAAAAAGAAGAAACCGACGTCTTTACTCTTCTTGTTCTTGCAGCGGAAAATCTGCAGGAGCTTTTCTCCGGTTCCGGCACCTCCATCGAAATACCGGAGCAGGAAGAAATGCTGATTTCCGCGGATATGGACTGGACAATGGAAGCAATCATGAATCTGATGAAAAACTGTATGGAGCATCATAAAGGGGGAACCGTCCGCTGTTCCTGCGCCCGGAACCCGCTATATACGGAAATCCTGATCTGGGATGAGGGCAAAGGATTTGCAAAAGAAGATCTGCCGCACCTTTTTGAACGATTTTATCGGGGCAAAAACGCCCGGGAGGACAGTATCGGAATCGGGCTGGCTCTGGCAAAAGAGATCATAGAACGCCAGAATGGTACGATACGGGCAAAAAACAGGCCCGGCGGCGGCGCTCTTTTTGAAATTCACTTCTACAGTCACTGAGCTGTCACTTTCATTTGCTATACTGTAAATGACAGAGGCCGCGGAAATGATTTCCCGCTGTTTCCGAACAAAAAGCTCTCTCAAAACAGGTAAGCAAAGAAAGGAGAAAATCCGAATGGAAATCCTGAGATGTGAAAAAGTCAGAAAGGTATATGGATCCGGCAGTAATCAGGTCACAGCGCTGGACGGAATCGATCTGTCTGTAAACAGGGGAGAATTTGCAGCAATTCTCGGGGCGTCAGGATCGGGAAAATCCACGCTGCTGCATATTCTGGGAACTGTGGACAAACCTGACAGCGGAAAGGTCATCATAGACGGAACCGATCTCGCCGGACTGAATCAGACACAGGCGGCGATTTTCCGCCGCAGAAAAGTAGGTCTGGTCTACCAGTTTTATAACCTGATCCCTACTCTCACAGTGAGAAAAAATATTTTAATGCCGCTGACACTTGACAGGAAAAAACCGAATAAAGAATACTTTGATAACATTACAGACTCTCTGGGAATCACTGATAAACTGGATGTTCTGCCGAATCAACTGTCAGGCGGCCAGCAGCAGCGGGCGGCGATTGCGCGTTCTCTGATTTACCGGCCGGCTCTTCTTCTTGCAGACGAGCCCACCGGAAATCTGGACCAGAAAAATTCCAGGGAAGTGGTGGATATGCTGAAGCTTTCCAACCGCAATCTCCGGCAGACCATTCTGCTGATCACCCATGATGAAAAGATCGCCATGGAGGCAGAACGGATCATTACGATTGAGGACGGACGCATCCTCAGCGACGAGCGGCGGAGGTAGCGGATATGTGGAGAGATTATTCATCAGGTTATATCAAAAACAATCGTTCTTCCGGCCTGTCTGTCATGATTGCGGCATTTATTTCAGCGCTGCTTTTATCTTTGCTGTGCGTGTTGTTTTATAATGCATGGAAATATGAAACGGAGAGAATTGAATCGGAGGAAGGCGGCTGGCACAGCCGGATTATCGGAGAGTTTTCTCCGGAAGATATTGAAACGATAAAGAACTTTGCCAATGTAGACGACGCTGTGATAAATGAGAATGGCTATAAAGGAACGGAACCTACGGCAGATCTGTATTTTAATGATAAAAAAGCAGTCTTTTTGGATACGCCTCATATTGCGGAACAGCTCGGTATTCCACAGGAAAGAATCGTTTACAACTATGAACTTCTTGCCATGTACCTGATCCGCGGCTCCGGCGATACCGCCCCGAGGCTGCTGTTCCCGCTGTTTATTCTGATCACGCTGGCGGCGTCCTTCTCTCTGATTATCATTATTCATAATTCTTTTGCGGTATCCATGAACGCACGAATTCATCAGTTCGCCATTTTTTCCAGTATTGGAGCCACGCCAAAACAAATCCGGACGTGTCTTTTACAGGAAGCGGCCGTCCTCTGCGCGGGACCGGTACTCGCAGGAAATCTTCTGGGCATTGCCGGCAGCGCAGGAATCATACATTTGACCAATATTATGCCAGGCAGCGATGTACCGGGACGTCATAAAGCAGCCTTTGGCTGCCACCCGCTGGTTGTGGCGCTGACACTGATTGTAACGATCATCACGGTATGGATTTCCGCATGGCTTCCGGCCAGAAAGCTAAGCAGACTGACGCCTCTCGAAGCAATAAAAAATACCGGCGAACTGCAATTAAAGCGCAAAAAAAGCTCCCGTTTACTTTCATTATTATTTGGAGTGGAAGGAGAACTGGCGGGCAGCGCGCTGAAAGCACAGAAAAAAGCCCTGCGGACGGCGTCCCTGTCGTTTATATTTTCATTCCTCGCATTCGCAGTCACGCAGTGTTTCTTTTCCCTTTCCGGGATCAGCACAAAGGAAACCTATTTTGAACGGTATCAGGACGTATGGGATATTATGATTACTGTGAAAGATACAGGAGCAGACAATTTTGAAGAAACAGCAGCTGTCCGGAAACTTGACGGGATAAAAAACGCCATTGTTTATCAGAAGGCTTCCGCAAAAAGATTGATCACAGAAGATGAAATGAGTGAAGATATGAAGTCCTTCGGCGGGTTCACAGGAGCTCCCGCGAACGATGTGTCGCGGGCGGATGGCGGATGGCTGGTAAATGCTCCGATTATTATCATGGACGATCAAAGCTTTTCTGCTTATTGTAAACAGATTGGCATTGCTCCGCGGCTTGACGGGGCTGTAATTCTGAATCAGATCCGTGATGTGACAAACCCTGATTTCCGGCATCCTGTTTTCATGCCTTATATAAAGAGCGGAAGTACGGTGAGCGTTTTGAGACAGTCCGGCGATGAGGGGGTGACGGCGGAGGTTCCCGTCCTGTCTTACACGCAGGAGGTTCCTTTGCTGAGAGAGGAATATGCAAAGCTTGATTATTATGAGCTGGTACATTTTATCCCTGTGTCCTTATGGAAAGAAATCAGGGGACAGATCGGGGGAATGGAGGAAGACAGCTGCATCTGCGTCCGCGGCAGAGACGACGCGGCGCTGGAAGAATTAAATGCGATACAGGATGAAATCGCAGGGCTCCTCCAGGGAAAATATACCATAGAGCAGGAAAACCGTATTCAGAAATATGAGATCAACAACCAACAGATACAGGGAATGATGACCATTTTCGGAGGTTTCTGTATTCTGCTCGCAATAATCGGCATTGGCAATGTATTCTCCAATACTCTGGGCTTCGTACGTCAAAGAAGGCGGGAATTCGCAAGGTATATGTCAATAGGAATGACGCCGGAGGAGCTCAGAAAAATGTTCTGTACAGAAGCTGTGGTAATCGCCGGAAGGCCGATTTTAATCAGCCTTCCCCTCGCCCTGATCGCAGTGGGATTTCTGCTGCGGACAAGCTATATGGAAGTCAGCACTTTTCTGGACGAAGCGCCTCTCCTTCCGATCTTTTTATTTATGCTGGCTATTGCAGGCTCTGTGGCGCTGGCGTATTACCTGGCATGGCGGAACGTAAGAAAAATCAATCTGGCCGAGGTGCTGAGAGATGATACGATGATGTAAAACTCCTTCACCAACGTTTCCGCGGCGGATTCATGCCTCTGTCAGCCCTGCTCTTACCTGAGCGGGCTGACCTTTCCGCCTGTTCCCTTAAGGCGCTTCCCTCGTAAGATTCTGCACCCATTTATACTTCCGAAAACGAATCAGCACCCATGGAATCTTTCCCACCTCGTCCAGACAGGTACAGGCATAAACCAGCAGTACCGGCCAGTGAAATACAAAAGCCCCCAGAAGAGAGAGGCGCCCATCAGAGGAACGCATTGTTTTCGGAAATCATGAAACAGCAGTC
>CANQUG010000109.1 GCA_947626985.1 uncultured Lachnospiraceae bacterium
TTGGGAGCTTCATGATATCGGTGACAGTCGTTTACTGATTTTCTCCTTTCTTTTTCGGAGGGATCACGTTCGGGCAGAGTTTCCTCACATGAGGGGAAAAGTTATCCATATCGGAAAGCCAGAGGTTTGCCCGTGGGTCAGTCTTTTGCCCACATCCGGCTTCCTTCAGATTCCACATCACGATGGACACCCTTGCCTTCGTTATATCCTTCCCACTACCGGGAGGATTCGGAACTTTCACCCGTTAGAAACGTGCGCCGCCGGACGCACCGCAAAAAGGACACTCTCCTGCGATCAGGAAAATGTCCTTTTAAAACTCAAAATACTGTTTTCAGGAAAACATAAATCAGCTTATACACCCCATATTAGTACATCAAAACCCTCGAATTTGATGTCAAAATGATATCAAAAGGGTCTTTTTCTGCCTCAAAAAGTGCCTCAACCCAGCATAAAATGGGAACTTTTTTAATCAAGTGTCCACATTGTGGGAATATGAAACGCATGACCTTTTGACTCTGGCATCATGACATATTTCTATGCACGATAAATCTTCACATCGAAGGACTCATGAATGACCGTACGCGCTTCCTCCACTGTAGCAAATTCGCCCGCCTTCAGCATCTGGGCAGTGATGTTTCCGATGGCGGTAGCCTCGCCGGGGCCTGCATGGATCTCCTTCCCGGTAGCTCTGGCAGTGAGCTCATTGAGATAGCCTGCGTTAGCGCCGCCGCCCACCACATGAATGCGGCTGTAGGTCCTGCCGGTCATCTCCTCCAGCTCTTTGGCCGTTTTTGCGTAGCATTCCGCCAGACTGGCGTAAATCACGGTCGCAAGTTCACCCAGAGTTTCCGGCACCTTCTGCCCGGTCCTTCTGCAATAGTTTTTCACTTCCTCCGTCATATTTTCGGGAGAAAGGAAGCACTCGTCATTGGCGTCCACTCTGGACGGGAAATCGCTGTTCTCCTCAGCCATGTCGCAGATCTGGGCGAAGCTGTACGCATCCTGGAACTCATGTCTCACGGACTGGATCATCCACAGACCCATGATATTCTTCAGATAGCGGAACCTTCCCGCATAACCGCCCTCATTCGTAAGATTCAGCTCGCAGCTTCTCCTGGAGCAGTCTGCCACAGGTCTCTCCAGACCCATGAGGGACCAGGTGCCGGAGCTTATGTAAATAAAATCGTCGTCATTCGCCGGAACCGCCAGCACCGCGGAGCCTGTATCGTGAGTGGCAGGAGCCACCACCTCCAGATCATAGCCCACTTCCTTTTTCACCGCCTCCGTCAGGTGACCGATGCTGGTGCCGGGCATGATCAGCTTCTGGAAAATCTTTTTGGGATAGCCCAGCATCTCGATCAGTTCATAATCCCAGTCAAGGGTGGTGGGGCTCACCAGCTGCCCGGTGGTTGCCTCCGTGTACTCGCAGGTCTTTTCCCCGGTAAGCAGATAATGGAAATAGTCCGGCACATGGAGAAGCGTCTCCGCCTGCTCCAGCTGCTCCGGATGTTTCTTCTTGATCGCCATCAGCTGATAAATGGTGTTAAAAATAGCTTTCTGAATACCGGTCCTGGCGTACAGGTCCTCCAGAGAGATGATTTTGTACACCTCCTCATCCATACCGTCGGTGCGGTGATCCCGGTACCCCACCGTATTTCCCAGAACCTTCTCATCCTTGTCCAGAAGAACAAAATCCACGCCCCAGGTATCTACGCCCATGCTTACGGGAATTTTGCCCAGCTCTTTACATTTCTTCATGCCGTTGATGATTTCGCCGTACAGACGGTCATACTCCCAGCAAAGCTCCCCGTCCTTTTTTACCAGGCCGTTTTCGAAACGATAGATTTCCTCCAGCTCCATCCTTCCGTTTTCCATATGTCCCAGAATATGGCGCCCGCTGGATGCGCCGATATCTACTGCCAGATAATAAGTAGCCATTGTCAAAAACCTCCTTACAAAAACTCGTTTCGTTTCATTTATGATATCATATTACTCCGTCAGACGGCAAGAAGCAAGAATTTTGTTTGTGCTGCTTTAACTATGAAACTTCGCACGTACGCAGTCAGGATTTCTTCGGGGAAACATGAAATTCTTCTTTTCATTTATAGAAAGTATGATACAATATGAAAGGACAAAAGACATTTATACAAAAATCCCATAAAAAAGAAGATTCTTCCAAGGAGAAATTTCCCAGATGAAAAAACCATTCTCTAAAAAACAATCCATCTTTTTTTTCGGCTTTATTGAATTCGCTTTTTATTCCATGTACGCCTGCTTCATCGCCTACGCGGTGGCCTTCGCCCTCTCCCGGGGATACTCGGAATCCATCGCCAGCTATGCGGTTATGACGTATATGCTGGCTGCCTTCATAGGACAGTTTATCCTGGGAGGCATCTGCGATAAGCGTCAGATCAATAAGTATGTGTTTCTCTGCGGGATGACCCTCTCCGCCATCCTTCAGACTGCCATCTTCTTTTTTAATTCTCTGCCGCTGTTTTTTATCCTCTACACCTGTGTGGGATTTGTGACGCAGCCCATGGGATCCATCCTGGACTCCTGGATGCTGAAGGCCATCGACTATGATATGATCAATTTCGGACGGGCCAGAAGCATGGGAACTGTGGGTTATGCCTTCGTGATGCTGGCCTTCGGACAGCTGATTAAAGTTTACGGATACCGGGCGGCCATGATCGGAACCATCATCTGCACGGCTTTTACCCTGCTTCCCGCCCTTATTGTTCCCAACACCAGAACGGAAGCTCCCGCGCAGAAATCCAAAAGCTCCGGAAGCATCCGGGATCTGCTGCAGTGCCTGCAGTACCGCTCCCTTCTGGTGGTGCTGTTCCTTCTGGGTCTGGCAGTGGCGCCTTTTAACAACCTGAAGATCATGATCCTTCAGAATGTAGGCGGCGATGTGGGCGATCAGGGAATCGACAGCTTCATCGGCTGCGTGGCCCAGTTTCTCACGTTCTGCTTCCCCCAGTTCGTAAGCATGTTTTCCGAATACGGGAAGCTTGTGGTGTCCGCATCCCTGGCCTGTATCGGCTCCATCATCTTTTTTATTGCGAAGGCGCCTTTCATCGTGTTCGCCGGCACCTTCCTGATTCTGGGGCTGTACGGGATCACCAACTCCTCCACCAGATTCATCGTGGGGAAATATTTGGATCCCGGTCTTCACACCAAAGCCATCGGCGTGGGGGACGCCTGCTACAATACCATCTCCGCAGTCTTTGCCATGCTTTATGCCGGCAATCTGTCAGAACTTTTCGGAGTACGCGCGGTCATCCTGATCTCTATCCTTCTCACAGCCGGCACACTGGTATATCTGAGATTTTCAGCGCTGCGGGACCGGATCTTCCGGGCAGGTTAATATCAGACGGACGCTTGACACGGGCGAGGTTCTCTTCTCCGCCCGTGTTTTTTGCCGTCATGGAAATTTCACACTACACTACCGCTTCCACCAGTTCCTTATCCCCCAGCCGGATATGACGCACGCCGGTTTTCTTATTCCTGTTAAAATTATAGCTCAGCATATATCCTTTGGTCAGATGATAATATTTCAGGTAATCCAGAAGCTGCTGCTCTCCTCTTTCGTTATAAGCCCTTCCACGCCATATTTTCAGTTCAATCACATACTGCTTTCCCAGATAATCCACGATCACATCCGTTCTCTCCCGGTTTCTGGTCTCCGCCTCAATATAATAGTTCCCCGTGCCGTTAATAATCGGTTTCAGAAAGAGAAGAAAATATTTCCTGCCTTCCGCCTCCGTAAAAGCGCTGTCCCTGTCGCCATAAATATCATGATAGATTTCTGCATAGCGTTCCAGAATCCGTTCCATATTCAGACGTCCTTCGTGAACAAACTGCTGCTTCTCCCTGCCTGAAGCATCCCAGATTTCCGAATTCCGCATTTCCTTTTGGGTGAGAAAGACATCATAAAATATCGTTTCAAAAATGCGGTTGGAAATCACCAGCTTTCCGTTTTTATTCCGGACAAAGCCATACATGATTCCCTGTCCCACTGCAGACTCCAGAACATTGCAGGGCAGATCCTCCCCCAGAAAAAGGATCCTGCGTATCATGCTTTCAAGCTCCGGATAATCATACAGTTTTCCAATCATAGATTCAAATAAGGTATTGGATTCCGATTCCACGCAGCGCGCGGCTTCACTTACTCCTTCTTTTGTCCATGCCTCTCTTTTCCCCGGGAAACGCTGCGTACCGGAAAGCTTTACATCCAGATATTCACACATTCTCGACACCAGAAACGGATAGCCCTCCGTATATTCAAAAATCATTCCGGCAATTTCGCGGATATCCATCCCCGTATGGTGATCGTTCTCATACTCTCTCAGCATTCCCTCAATATCTTCCGCCGAAAAGCTCATTTCCACATCGAAATCCGCCGCAATATTCCAGGGGCTGTTAAATTTGCCGGCCTCCTCCGGCCTGAGTTTTCGCTTCAGATTTCGAATATCCGTCACTCCCGCCAGAACCACAGACTGAAAGGTCTTAAAATTCGGATATTTTGCGCGGCTGATATACAAAAATCTCAGCTGCGCAAGAAAATCAAGGAATACCTGATTGCCGGAAGCACTGTCCACCTCGTCCACCAGCAGTACAACAGGTTTTTCCGCCTCCCTGCACCACCTCATGGTAATTCGAAACACCTCATCCATACTTATATTTCCGGATGCAGAACAGCTCATCCCGCGGAACTCTTCCAGAAATTCCTTTGGTATTTTTACTCCCCGAAATTCATTCGCATCCACAAAAAGTCTGGCAAGCGCCCGGCAAAAATCTGTCACGCCTGAAAAAGAGCTGCTGTCAATCCCCTGGAAATCCAGACTGACTACCGTATAATCCTCCGACAGATATTTCTCAAGGGCGGTCAGCGTAGTAGTCTTTCCGTACTGTCTGGCGCGATTGATTGTAAAATACTTTCCCTCCTCGATCATCTGCCGGATTTTCTTCAGCCTTTCGGTGATATCTACCATATAATGAAGCTCCGGCACGCATACTCCGGTGGTATTAAATTTTTTCATCCAGCTCCTTCCCCGCCGTTTTCATAAACGGCATCCTTACTTCTCTGCCGATAAGTCTCCGCACAGCAACCAGCCGGTCGCCGGTCGCCTCCATATCCCATAAGAATACACGTCATATCCTGCCTACATCCGGCTCATAAGGTCATTTCCGTGATCCTTCAGCCACCGATGCCATTTATCGTATTCCGGATATACTCTGTACACCTCTTCATAAAACTTTTTTGAGTGGTTCATTTCTTTCCGGTGGCAAAGCTCATGAACCACCACGCTGTCGATCACTTCCATAGGGGCCAGCATCAGCAGACAGTTGAAATTCAGGTTTCCCTTGGCGCTGCAGCTCCCCCATCTGGTTCTCTGATTTCTTATGGTGATTCTTCCATAGGTGACGCCCACGATCTCCGCGTATTTTTTCACTCTCTCCGGAATCACCTTCAAAGCCTGATCCGCCAGCTGACGGATTTCCTCCATGGAAAGCTTTTCCTGCTTCTCCTGCGTTTCCCTGTTTTTTGCTGCCTCCTGCATTTTCTCCAGATTCTTCAGGATCCACTGTTCTTTTTCTTCCACAAAGCTCTGTATTTCACGCTGCGGAAGCCTTTTCGGCGCCCGCACAACCACTTTTCCATCCGCTCTTATCTGAATCGCCATTGTTCTTCTGTCGGAACGAATAATTTCATATTTTATATTCATCTCAATATCCGCGTACCTTAAAAACCCGCTCCTCCGCTTTTTGCCTGTAAACCGCAATACAAACGTTTTTTCTGTTCTCCGCCAGTGCGTGAAGACAACGTTCATTCTCTGGTTTCATTATATCCGAAGAAAAATCAGAGCGCAACGGAAAATGTTCCGGCAAAGATTCTGACTATTGACAAACCTTCCTAATATAGTATAATTTCATCAGTAAAATACAGCGCAGGAGACAATTATGAAGAAAGCTATGATCGGCGTGGTCCCTCTCGTGGACACAGAAAAAGAAAGCTACTGGATGGTGCCCGGATATATGCAGGGCATCCAGGAAGCCGGAGGACTTCCGGTGATGCTGCCCCTGACAGCAGATCGGACCGACATCCGGCAGATTGCGGAAACAATGGATGGATTTCTCTTCACCGGAGGACATGACGTTTCCCCGGAGGTTTACGGAGAAAAGCCTCTGCCCCAGTGCGGGGAATGCTGCCCGGAAAGAGACGCGATGGAGAAGGAGCTTCTTCTGGCCGCTCTGGAGCTGGACAAACCTGTTCTCGGAATCTGCCGCGGAATCCAGTTTATCAACGGAGTTCTGGGCGGTACGCTTTATCAGGATCTCCCCTCCCAGCGTCCCTCGGATGTCGAACACCATCAGACTCCTCCCTATGACATACCGGTTCATAAGGTGGAAATCCTCCGCGGCACGCCTCTGTGGGATCTGCTGCAGAAAAACGAACTGTCTGTAAACAGTTATCATCACCAGGCCATAAAAAAACTGTCCCCTCAGCTCCAGGTCATGGCAGTTTCGGAAGACGGCCTCACGGAGGCTGTCCGGATGGAAGAAAAAAATTTCGTCTGGGCAGTGCAGTGGCACCCGGAATTCTCTTTTCTGACAGACCCGGACAGCCGGAAAATATTTCAAATCTTTGTGGAGCATGCAGATCAGAAATGAAGGATGATGAAACTCAGTACCGCCTGGGCGAGCTCTGCCTGGAAGACAAAGGCACAGAACAGGATATGGAACAGGCGCTCTCCCACTACTGTGCTTCAGCGGATATGGGCTGCACGAATTTCCTGTAAATGGAAAAAGACCGGGACAGAGACTGCGGCGACAGCCTCTGCTCCGGTTTTTTTGCGACTTTTTATACCTTCTGGTCCGCCCGGCTTATCTTCTCAATAAGTCCTCTCATCCCTCTTTTGTACAGAGCGCCATAGTCAGCTTCAGCAAAAACGGAAACACGATCACAGCCACTACATAGGCGTATAACAGCGTCAGCGGTAAGGAACCGACAAAAGCAGGCAGCAGCACCGGCGTGAATCCCATTTCTGTAAACATCACCAAGAAGCTCATGAAAGCAGTCATGACAACCACAATAGCCAGCATGCGCAGCAGATAAAACAGCGGATTCTTTTCATCTTTGATAAAAATGCCGGCAAACGCGTTCCCCATCTTCAGAAGAGGTATGTAGCTTCCCAGGACAAAATTAATGGCATACGCCACTACCAGACCTGTCATAAAATTATTGAAGGACAGACGATGCTGGGTGATCTGTACATACAGCGTGAGCGCACTGCTGAAGACAAGCGAAAAAACAGAATTAAACACAATTCCGAACTGTGATTTTTTAAACATGTCCGATTTCCTCCTGCCAGATCCGGTCGGGATTATACACAATATTTCCAAGTCCGCCGTCCGCTCTCCTCATCTCCGGCGTCATGGCTTTCGCGATATAGACCTGTTTCCCCATAAAATCAAAGGGCACGTCATCCGTATTCTTATTCTTGATATCCTCGCACACCTGAAGCACTCCCGCAAGCAGCTCCACCGGAAGGGGACTTTCTCCGTGGGAAAGATATACCCGGTCAAATTTACCCTCGGTCTTTTCCATCAGACGCTTCAGATTCTTTTCATAAGCGTCCAGACATTCGGAATAATCATCGAACAGGAAGGTAAAGGTATTGCAGGAATCTCCTGTGATCAGTGTGCGCTCCTCTCTCAGCAGCATCACCATGCTGCCTCTGGTGTGCCCGGGGCAGGAAAAAAGCTCGATAGTCATACCGCCCAGGTCAAACACATCTCCCTCCTTCAGATCATGAAATCTCTCACAGGATTCCACCGGAATATAATCCGACTCCTCCACCAGAGGAAAATCCGGAGACGAGGACAGATATCCTTTCCGAACCTCCAGCACACAATGCTGATTATAAATATAATCGTCCTCGTGATTCATGTACACCTCTTCGAACTCCGGGGCGCCCAGGGCATGATCCACATGTCCGTGGGTAAGAAGCACCAGGATGGGCTTGTCTGTAAGGGTTTCCACATAACTCTTCAGACTTCCCGCGCCGCTCCCCGTATCGATCAGCGCGGCTTTCTCCTTTCCCTCCACCAGATACATCTGCTCACCGGTCAGTCCGTAAATCCTCGTCACCGCTGGGGTCAGCTTTTCTGAACGAAACTTTACCATACTTTTTCTCCTCCTTTTCGTCATCAGAACTTCTCAGTACCATATCCCGTGTAATCTCTAATCAGTATATCATAATCCTTCCAAAATTGGTAGAAACTTCTGCAGCGCCGCGGCAAAAATCCTGCGGCTGAAATCCTGTTCCTGGTCAGATAAACGGCATTTTACAAAAAAATTCTCTCCTTTGTAAAAAACATTCATTACAGAAACGCCATATGGATCTGTGTTATAACAGATTTTGTAAAGAAATTTTTTCAGCCCGGGATTTTTCCGCCCATTTTTACGTCTAATGTATGTAAAGCGAAAACAAAGGACGCTTCGATTCCGCTTTGCCCCCTGCGCGCACAGGAACAACAGGTTTACGAACAGGAGCAGCAGTCAGATGAATGAAAAAGACAACTTAATTAAAAAGGCAAAAAAGCGTGATCCGGACGCCTTCACAGAGCTGATGAAACTCCACACGAAGGATATGTACCGGACGGCCATCGCCATCCTCATGAATGACGAGGACGCAGCGGACGCCATGCAGGATACCGTACTGGCCTGCTGGGAAAGGCTTTCGGACCTCCGAAATCCGGGGCTGTTCCGGACATGGATGACGCGGATACTCATTAACAAATGTTACGATATCCGCAGGCAAAGGGTACAGACCGTGGATATCTCAGAATATGAAGAACCTCCGGCAGACGACAGAGGATATAATCCGGAGCTGAAGGAAGCTCTGGATCTGCTGGATGAAAAATACAGGCTTCCCATCATGCTTTTTTATGGTCTGGGGTACAAAACGACAGAGATTGCAGAGATGCTTCACATCCCCAGAAGCACCGTACAGACCAGACTGGCCAGAGGCCGGGAACGCCTGAGCAAATATTATGGAATAGAAAGGGAGCAGAGTTATGACAGAATTCAAAAATATATTTAGAGAAGATGTGGAAGTGCCGGAAATCGTTCAGTCAAAAATGGAGGACGCCTTTGAAAAAATCAAAAATGAAGAAACTGCGCTTGCAAAAAAGAAAACTTCCGCGAAAAGAGGAATTTTCCGCGGATTCTGCGGACAGACGGCAGCGGCGGCTGCAATCATCTGCGTGCTTGCCCTGGGTGGCGGCGCGGCATACGCTGCTGAACATTTCGGACTGCTGGATTTTGTCGGACGTCTCAGAGACGAGATTCCGGAGGATGCCACAGATTTAATTGAAACCGTAAATCAGCAGGAATTTGTTAAGGAAACCGACGGCTCGATCATAGACTGCAAGGTAAAGGAAGCTCTCTGTGACAGCGAAAGCATTTCCATTGTCTATGAGGTTTCTGCCAAAGAAAAGGGTAAATATCTGTTTGTTCCCACAGACGCTCTCCCGGAAGACAGCATGCTCGACTGGAGCGGCGTCGCAGATATAACCGCCGCGGAATACGCCGCGGAAAAAGGTCTGACCATCGTAAACATCGGAGGCGGAATCCAAAACCGTGAGGAACTGGGAATCGCAGAATCCTCTATGGATTTTCGCAGTGTCTCCGACGATGTGATGGATATTTACGTCCGGAGCGGAAAAGACACAGATACAAAAAATATGGAGGTTTCCTGCATCGCCACAGCCCGCATATCCGATTCTGATAAGGTAATGAGAAACGAAGTTCATTTTACACTGGAGGATAAATCCAGCAGCGAAATATCCGTTTACAAACCAGAAAGTCCTGAAGGAAACGATGTCTACACTATTCAGCGCGCGGAGGTGATCCAGACAGACCTGAAGACCTATGTGGACATTTTCTACACAGTTCCAGATCCGAAGGCAGAAAGCGAGCTTGGGATTTTCTTCCGGATTCTGGATGAAAACGGTGTGGAACAGGAATGCGTCGGAGGATCCGGGGATGTGCGTCAGGCCGATGGAACCGAGCATATAAGACTCGACCTGAATAAAACGGATATCGGCGATCACCTCATTCTGGAAGGATTTGATATCTCCGAGAAGACGAAATACGAAAGGGCAACTCTGGTAAAAGAGTAATATGTTAAGAGTAATCTGCGGAAATACGGCGTTTACGAAGCATCATCCTGGTAAAGAGTAACATGTTAATAGAGTAATACGCTGATAGAGCGGTATACGAAACCGAACTGCGTACTGATAAATCGGTATGCTAATAGAACTGTGTGCTGATAAATCAATATACTAACAGAGCTGCATGCTGATAAATCGGATGTTAACAGAGCTGCATACTGACTGATAGACCAATGTATCAACGGAGTAATATACTGACAGAACAGTATGATATATCAGAAAACCCCCGCGGGTGAATGCCTGATTCTAAGGCATTCCTCCCGCGGGGGATCTTTTTTAATTGCGATTTATTTCGATGCTCCGCCAGATGTTCTTATTTTCGTTTTGCTCGTTCCCTGCGCCGAATTTACACTGCGCACGCAGTCTATTTCCCCTGCAAATTCGCGTGTATCTTCCGGAGGGATTACAGTAAGAAGGAAATTTATTTGACGTTCGCTGTAATTTTCTGAAAAACGGACTGCTATCCGTTCACTTTATATTACAGCTTTCCTGTGAAACAGTCCCATTGCTCTTTCCGGCGAATCTCCGAAAAGCAAATCTGCAGCAGTTTTATCTCGTTACGATATCTACCGGCACATTAAAGATCTTCGCAACCTTCAGAATCGTGTCGATGTGTCTGCCTACGGCCGCAGCCATATGATG
>CANQUG010000110.1 GCA_947626985.1 uncultured Lachnospiraceae bacterium
TCCAGCACGATCACCCAGTCGAAGGGCGAGGACACGCTGTCATAGAGCACCTGGGAGGAAGTCATGGTCGAATAGACATTGAGGAAATCGGCGTCAAAGGCCAGACTTCCCTCATAACCGTCCGTCTCCTCATCCAGCACAAGGGTGTTGCCGTCCAGCCCCCCAGCGTCCTGCGCCGCGCCGTACGCGAACACCGTTTTGTCTGACCAGACCCGCCCGGCATAGCGGTTTCCATTGTCCGAGTCAAGCATTGCGCCCTCATAGCTGTCCATCGTGTCAGGATCCGCCATCCCTGACGCGGCCTTTACGGAGACGCTCACAGGCGCCGCCGGACCGGCCGCCGCGCTTTCCTCTGCAGCCGATGCAGCAGCCGGAACCGGCGTCTGACCTGTCAGAAATAATGTCGCACACAGACCACACGCGAGCAGCCTGCGCCGCAGAGTTTTTACCATGTCCATCTTGAACCTCCTCATTTTCATTTTGATCCTCTCACGCCTGGCCGCCGCTCCCGGAAGTACGCAGCTGCCGGTACTCCTCCGCCAGCTGGTTCCTCCGAATCTTTCCCGTCGCCGTCGCCGGCAGGGAAACGCGGTAGTTCCATATCCGGGTGATCTTCCGGTCCAGAGGCCTGCCCCTGTTGTAGCCGGTAAGCGCGGCGTCCAGACGCTCTTCCTCAAAATCGTCATCCGGCACAAAGGCCAGAACCGGACAGCCCTCATATCCGAATACGGCCGCCTCCCGGATCCCCGGCAGGGCCGACAGTTCCCTGTCCAGATCCGCTGCGTTCAGCTTCTCACCGTTCCGCAGGACGATCAGTTCCCCCAGACGCCCGACGATCCTCAGGCAGCCCGATTCATCCAGTTCCCCCAGGTCTCCCGTCATGAGCGTATCCCCCCGCAGGATCTCCAGGGTCTCCGCCTCCTTTTTGTAATATTCTTTAAAGTGACAGGGCAGGGTCACCAGGACCTCACCCTCATCGCTGATGGCCACCTCCAGTCCGTCCACGGGCCGATAGCGCAGAAGCCCGCCTCCTGCCTCGCTGATGGCCACCAGTCCCATCGCCTCCGACATGCCGTACATCGCGTACAGTGTGATCCCTTTTTCCCGGAGCATGCGCTGGTATTCCTCCGGACAGGCGCTCGCTCCCGTGACCACGGTACGGGTCTGCGGCGGGAATCCGGATGTCTCCAGCACAAACCGGATCATGCTGGGGACGAGAGAGACATTGTCCGCGCGGTACGTCCACAGATCCTCCTTCAGGTTCCTCACCCCGCCGCTGATGCAGAAGATCCCGTGACGGTTGAACACCTCGATGCTCATCAGGAATCCGAAGATATGGAAATAGGGAATCGGAGAAAAGTAGGATTCCCCGGGACTGCCCGGCAGCGCGTCCCGGAACATCCGGAGATGCTCCGTAAGAGTATGTACCGGGATCACTACGCCCTTGGCCCCCGCGGAAGTGCCGGACGTGAAGATGATGATATCCTGCTCAGCGCCTCCTGGCGGAAGACAGGATACCCCCTCCGCACCACAGCCGGGAGCCTCCGCGGCATTCATAAACTCGTCGAAAACATAAACCGGTGTACCCGGAAAGATCTCTTCCGCCTCTTTTGCGAACTCTGCGCTGACAGCGAACGCCTCCGTATCGGCGTAGGCGGCAAGTCCCTGGAAATCCTCTCTCCCGATGGCCCCGTCAAAGAGGATGACATGTTTTCCCGCAAGCAGGCAGGCATAGGCGGCAATGATCCAGGAATAGGAACTGCTTCCCCATATGCCGATGCGGCTCCCGGGCAGTGCGGAGGCACGCCGCGCTCCCTTCTCCATATCCCGCAGAAGTTCACCATAGCTGACGCTGATCACCGTTTCATCCACGCGGCGGAGCACGGCAGACCGCTGTTCATGGTCTTCCGCCAGTTCATGGATCAGATCCCATAAAGAATGTTCCATCATTTTCACTCGCAACCTCCATTCTTTCATTAGCCGGACTGTCAGTATCAAAGCGGAACAGCATGCCGGGGAAATCACTCCTCCGGCACAGGCAGATATTCCTCCAGGAATTCCCCAACCTCCGGTATATCCATCAGCATATCATGGCCCAGACCTTCCATGACAATGACTTCCAGCTGGTTTGGATACCCTGACGCCGTCTGTTCAAATCCCCGGATCGAGTCGGCAGGAATCAGATCATCCATCTCCCCATTCACCATCAAAATGGGAACGCTCAGCAGCTCCTCCATGTTCTGATCCGGTGAATTCTGCAGGACCAGATCACGCACCTGTTCCTTCTCTGCTTCTGTCGCAATCGCAACATTTCCGCCGCTCTGGCGGACCGTTCCGGTGAGAGTATCCAGTATATCGCTCCAGACAGGCGTCCCACAGAAGCTGAGCACACACTGAGGTTTCCTTTCGCTGTATGCGGCGTAGTGCAGCGCCGTAAAGCCGCCCAGGGAAAATCCCGCCACGCAGAAATCCTCTGCGTTCACATATTCCACATCCGTATACATTGATAAAATATCCGCAATATTCTGTTCTGTCTGCAAAACAATGTCATACATGTTGAGGGGCGTCTCCGAGATATCCTCCCCATGCCCTGGCAGATCAGGCACTGCCACCACATACCCCATATCCGCAAATATTTTCGCGCTCCAGTACATGTCTCCTTTCTTCATAGTGGTCCCGTGAAGAAGTATCAGGAGCGGTGTTCCGACTGGAGCATCCGATCTGCTCAGCTCATAGTAGTGCAGTCTGTCTTCATCAAACTCCTCGATAATATAGGTTCCGTCCGCGATCTCCGGCAGAGTACTGAGATCCACTGTAGTCTGATCAGCCGTTTCCTCCGGCGTATCAGACGCCTCTGTATTTTGTTTCCCCATCTCTGCCGGCTGCTCCGCCGTTTCCGGCTGTTCTGTCGCTTCCGTCCGTTGTTCTGCCGCCTCTGCCGGCTGTTCCACTGTTTCCGGCTGCTGCTCAGCCGCCTCTGCCGGTACCGGCCGGACACACAACAGAAACGCAGACAGAATACCTGTAATAACAATCCTTCTGTTCTTCATTAAATTCATCATCAGGCATTCCTCTCCCTTTCCACAGCTTCTGCCAGATCACTCAGGGTGACGATCTCACTCAGCTGCCGTTCCTTCAGATGGATGGAAAACCGTGCTTCCACATCACAGATAAATTCAAAGATTTCCAGGGAAGACAGTTCCATATCCGTCAGGATCGATGTGTCCCCTCCCCATTCGATTTCATTCTCACAGTGTTCCCTGGCGATCTCAATGATCTCCTCAAGCATTTCTCATTACCTCCATTCTTTTCACCGGTTCATCAATTCTATATGCATGTTTCATACACCGCGCCGCTTCCCGGAGGAGCGCTGCCTCAGCAGAAGCATAATCCGGCATGAAACAACGATAAGCACGCATCGCAGGATAAAATGAAACCAGGCTCCCAATACCGTCTCCCGCGGAAAGAACCGGAACAAGATCTTCCAGGGAAGAAAAATCTCATCTTCCACAGTGTGGATGCACAGGATCCACAGCGAATACCGTCCCATCCAGCGGATCGGATCCAGGATTTTCCATTCCAGCACATTCAGACGCAGAAAGATCCGGATCAGGAGAAATCCTCCGCACAGGCATCCCGGTATGACCAGCAGACCATTTTCCATTTTGTAAAGAGCCAGATCCATTCTGCCGGACACGCTTCCTGCCACCCACAATACTGTTATGGCAAGATAAACTCCCGGCGGGATCTCCTTTTCCAGAAGCTTCTTTTTCTTAAAAAAATAACCTGCGTAAACATAAAAGAAAGCGATCAGCCCCTGGCTGATCAGAAAGGGAAGCCGCAGCGGAAGCAGCAGAGCGCCCGCAGCCGCGCACAGACACGCGGCAGCAGCCTGACCTTTTTCCTTTAACAGATTTATTACAATATAATAAATGAAGTTTGCGACAAAGAGAGCAGCCAGGAACCATACGGCGCCGATTCTGCCGAGATCAAACCTGCCCAGGACAGCGCCAATGAAAAAATGGTCCACCCAGTCCTTCATCCTGTGGAGCAATGCCCTGTGAACGAAAGCGATTCCTACTATCACAATATTTACGATCAGATATGGCTTCAGCAGGGAATGTATACTGCTTTTTATACCGGTTTTTATTTTCCGCCTGCCCAGCCAGTACCCGCTGACCATAAAAAGGCACGGCATCAGCAGAGTCAGCAGCATCCTGCCCGGCAGTCTCGCCGCTGCGCTTGTGTATTCCTCAACATAAACGAATGTGTGCCGATGAATCACCAGAAGAATCACAACACCTTTCAGCAGATCGAACATGGTCAGGCTGATCCTCGATTTCTGCTTCATATCCCCGTCCTTCCCTCCGTCAAAAATCCTCCCGGAACTGCGGTAAAACATGCTTCTGCCTTTCTCATTCCCAGATTCCCTGCCGGTAAAAGCGTTCCAGTCTTCCCGCCTCCCGGCCGATATCCAGATGTCTTTCCATCAGAGCTTCACGGATATCACCTCCGCGGCCGTTCCTGACAGCCTTCTGAATCTCCCTGCTCCAGACCTCCGGTCCGTCTTCAAGACTCAGGAACTTAACATATTCAGATAACGCAGTTTCAGACGATACCCTGTCAGACAGAATGGCCGGCAGTCCGGCAGCCTGGGCTTCCACAGACGCTACGCATAAGCCTTCATACAAAGACGGAAGCACAAAAATATCCATCGCCATATACCAGCGGCTCACCCGGCCTGTGGGCGGTACAAACAGAACGCTCTCTCCCAGCCCCATACTCCCGGCCTGTGCCTTCACCTGCTCCAGCAGCGGACCGTCCCCGATCAGGATCAGCCGGCTGTTTTCCTCCCGCCTGTGATATTCCGCGAACACCTCCAGCAGAAAACCATGATTCTTCTGTTCCGTAAAACACGCCACATGTCCCACTGCGGTGCAGTCCGTAAGTCCGTATTCCCTGCGCATTTCCGCCCGAACACCGGCGTCAAAACGGAAGGTTTCCCAGTCGAGCGCGTTGTTCATGATAACGGCGCTTTTGGCGCCCCGCTTTCCATAAAGAAAACGTGCCGCCTCCTCTCCGCAGGCAAACCGGGCAGTAGCGCTCCACATACTCATTTTTTTAAGAAACCAGTATACCGGTCTCTGAATTCCCCGCGGATGCATCGCCAAATGGCTGTGCGAAATCCTCATCTCCGCTCCGGCTGCCATTCCCAGCAGATTCGGTACAAAACACCAGAGCGTCATATGAGAGTGAACGATCTGCACATGGTTTTCCCGCAGGATCTTCCACATCTCCAGGCAGCTCTTCAGAAAATTTTCCCTCTTGCTGGTCACCCGGTAAACCTGAAACCCTTTTTCCTCGAACATCCGCCGCACATGCTCTTCCGGTGTGGTGTAGGAGATGCAGATCCAGTGATACCCCTCCGGATCCATGTGGGAAATATACCGGTAGACCACCATCTCCACACCGCCGTACCCCAGGCCCGACATCACGTGAGCCACTGTAACCTTATCCGTATTCTGCATCTGTATCCATTCTCTCCCTGGTCCTGTCACCGGATCTCTTCCTCCTGCTGCGCATGCAGTTCCACACACACCAGCTCCGGACGGTTATAAAATCTGGGGATCAGCTCATCGCCCATGCCCCGGCTTAAAACCATGCTCATATCCCGGTTTTCAAATGCACCTCCGTCGTACTGGGGAAAGAACGTCTGGTCATCGCTCAGAAGTCCGCCCACAAAGGGAATCCGCACCACGCCCCCATGGGTATGACCCGCCAGCAGAAGATCATATCCATAGCCGGAAAGAAGATCAAAGAAACTCCCGTCATGATAGAGCAGGATATTAAAATAATCCTGGTCCGCCCTCTCAATATAATCTCTGAAATATTTGGAACGCCACCGGACTCCCGTCAGACGGATCTCCGCGCTGTTCCTCCGGATGATTTCCTGCCTGTCGTCCAGATCCGTCACGCCGTATGTGGCGAACATCGCCTCCATCTGGTCGTACTGCTCCACGGCGTCCTTATCCAGGTCATGATTCCCGCTCACATAGTAAACCGGAGCGGCATCATGGATCCCTTCCAGCAGCTGCGCAAGCGGCGTAAGGTCCTCATGATCCCCATCCACAATGTCCCCCGTCATGACAATGATATCCGGCGCGCAGGCCTTCACAGCGGAAATAAGCGTTTTTTCCTCCCTGCCGAATTCCTTCATGTGGAAATCGGAGATCTGGACGATGCGGAAGCCCTCAAACTCCTCCGGGATCTTCACGGAGGTATAATCATAGACTGTCGTTTCCAGCCGGCGGTCAAACCCCAGGACCACAAAAACGATCACCGCCGCCAGCAGCCACCTGAGCATTCCCTTCAATATCTGTTTCATCTCACGTTCTCCCTCCCGACTCAAATTCCGGGATGATCCCCACCACCTTCAGCTGGCCGAAAAGCCCCGCGTCGGTCACGGAGACCACCCGGTCGGTGAAGATCACCCTTCCCAGAATGATCACGCAGCCCAGAAGGATCCCGCAGACAGCCGCGGCAGCCAGCACCAGGAAACAGGTCTGCATCGCGTTGTAGGTCATTTCTCCGTCGTAAGCGTAATCCAGCACCCGGATCGCCTCCGCGTCGGAAAGGCTGTTGACCTCCTGCACAAAAGCGTCCGCTACAGCGTTGACGACGCTCACTGCGGTGTTCTCCTCCTCGTTCACCGCATGGATGGAAACAATGGGCGTATTAGTTTCATACGTGTAGGTCAATCCCTGCACATACATGGAATCAACGCTGATCTGCTCGTACACATCGTCGCCGGTAATGTCGGGATCCGCGATCAGCATGGCGGCATGCTCCGCGATACGCCGGCTCTTGATGATCTCGGAATACGTGCGGAGCATATCTGTGCCGTTCACGGATTCACTGTATGAACCATAAGAGATGCAGTAGACAGAGGTCGTCGCCGTATATTCGTTCTGCTTGGGGACGGCGAATACAGCTGACAGAATGCCGACGACCAGCCCCATGACCGCCACCGCCGCCACAAACAGCCTGCCCTTCCACAGGCTGACGGCGCAGCGCCGGAAATCAATGTTCACAATCCGTTTAAAGTTCATCCTTCTTCCCTTCCTTCGCCGTACTCCCGCGTCTGTGCATGCGCACAACACGCCTGAAACTGTCCGCCAGCAGCAGAGCCGCAATGACCACCACCGCCCACGCGTATTCCTGCTGGATCTTCTGCAGTACGCTCATGAAATCTGTCCTGCGGACAAGGCGGCGGTCCTCTTCTCCCCAGGCGATATCCGTGCCGTAGACATCCCGTCCGCTGTTATCACTCAGCACATACGTAACAGCGTGCAGCGGTCCCAGCTCGTATTCCACCCCGTCCGCGTCCGCGTAGGAGAGGTAGACGTCCAGCTCCTGGGAACCGGCGTCGGTGAAGATCACACTGTTCTCCGCATATTCCTGACGCCCCGGCGCGGGGATCGCCAGATCGATCTCCTCGTCATTGGAAACCACATTTCCGTGGACGCGCATGGTCAGCCTGCTCAGCTCCGCCAGGCCGCTGTTTTCGTACTGTATGCTGAAAAAGGCCTTCGCCCCCGTGACAGCTCTCTCCGGTGTTACCAGGGATATCACCCCGACCTCACACAGATCGCTCACGGCGGGTGAGATTATGACTGAATTTGTCCCGCTTCCGGCGGCGCTCGTGTATTCGCAGCGGATCTCCAGGGGGATCAGCTCGGCGGAAAGAGACTCCATCGCCTGAAGTGCAAAGGCGCCGTCATACGTCGCGCCGGCCGGCAGCCGGTCCACATAGATCTGGTTGGTCTTCCCCTGCGCCAGAAAAAATCCTCCGCCCTGGTCTGACGCGTAGATCCCGATCTTCAACCCTCGGACCTCCATATCCGGGTCCATATTTTTCACTGTGAAGGAAAGCGTAAACTCCTTTCCCCGGACGACAGGTCCGTCGGTCCGGTAGCCTTCCAGCATCACGACGGGAACTTCAGAGGAAGTGCCCGAAACCGCGGTGGTGTCTGATGCTCCGCTCTCCTCCGCCGCCCGTACAGCGGACCAGCCGGTACACACGAGCAGACCGCACAGCGCCAGGCAGCACAGCAGCTTCCGGATGAACTTTATAAGGGAGGCCCTCCCTTTCGGCTTCTCCTCCTTCGTCTCCTGCCTGTAATACCGGCTGCGCTTCAGATACTCCTTATCGCTGAAATAATTGTAATCCTCCATATAATGCCGGTAGTCGTCCGGCGGCACCCTGTTCAGGATCACCCCCAGGAGCCTGACTCCCCCGTCCTCCAGCTGCTTCCTGGCCGTCTCCAGGTCATGGAACTTCGTCTCGGAGGAGGCCGCCACCAGGAAAGCGCAGTCCGCGTTCCCGCCCACGATGGCCGCGTCGGGCGCGCTGTTCAGGGCAGGGACGTCAAAGATCACAAAGTCATAGCGTTCCTTCAGGTACGCCGCCAGCTCGCTCATCTTCTGGGAGCACAGCAGCTTCACCGGCGTCTCATCCTCCCGGTGGCCGCAGGAGATGTAATGGAGTCCCTCCCAGTTCGTGGGGTAAAGGATCTCCTCCGGGCCGATCCCGTTGATGATATAGTCGGACAGGCCGTACTTCACCTTCTGGTTCCGCCTCTTGTACCGGTTTTCCTTCCGCAGGTCCCCGTCGATCAGCACCGTGTTCCAGCCGGACACCGCCAGGGAGATCGCCAGCTCCATGGAGATGGACGTGGAGCCCACCCCGGCGTTGCAGCTGCAGATCATGAAGGACTTGTATCCATGCTTCTGGTTCTCCCTGAACAGCTCCACCACCACCCTGTCGAACGCGTCCACGATCATCTCCTGGTCGTTCCGGTAAAGTTCGATCGTTTCTTTTTTCGTTGTTGTTTCCTCATTCATCTTATTCACCACAATATCCATTCTGCGCACAACACAACATGTCCCGGCCTGCCGGCCCGGGACCGTCTCTCTGTTCAGTCCGCCGCCCCCGCCTTCCATCCGCACCGGCTCATAACGTTCAGCAGCATATGGTCGAACATCATATGGATGTCCTCGGAGATCTGGATATTGTCCACCGGGACGTGCATCCGGAAATCCGACATCCCCTTCAGCATTCCGCCGTCATACCCCGTCATCCCGATCACCGGCGTCCCGACCTCCTTCGCGTACTCCACAGCCCGGAGCACGTTCCTGCTCCTCCCGCTTCCGGATATGGCGATCACCAGGTCCTCCGGCCTCAGCTTCCCCTTCAGCTGGAAGGCGAACACCTCCTCGTAGCCGATGTCGTTGGCGATGGCCATAACGAGAGAGGTATTGTCGCAGAGGCACTCAAAACGGAACTTCTTCCCGCCCAGCTCCTCGCTGAGGCCCTTGGCGAAATCACACACCAGGTGGCCGGCCGTCGCCGCGCTGCCGCCGTTCCCCATGGTGTAGACCGTTCCCCCGCGTTCCCGGCAGTCCATGATTGCGTTGATAGCGTCGTTGATCTCATCCAGGTCCAGCTTCCCCATCACTTCGATCTCCTGGTCCATATAGTCCTTCATGGCCTGTCTGCAGTCCATTTTTTCCTCCCAGCTCCCTTCTTTCCGGTCTCTTCTTTCCGCTCTCCGTTTTCAGTATCTCCGGTGATTCTCCCAGTTCCAGGCGTCCGTAAGGATCTCCCTGATCCCGCTGCGGGACGCCTTCCAGCCCAGAAGCTCTCCCGCCCGGCCGCTGGCTGCCACCAGCACCGGCGGATCCCCCTCCCGCCGTTCCGCGATCCGGAAGGGCACCTCCCGGCCGCTGACCTCCTCCAGCGCCCGGATCATCTCAAGGACCGTAAAGCCCTGTTCGCTGCCCAGGTTGAAATCCTCCGACTCCCGGTGCCCCATGATCCAGCCAAGGCCGGAAATATGGGCTTCCGCGATATCCAGGACATGGATAAAATCCCGGATGCAGCTGCCGTCCCGGGTATCGTAGTCACCCCCGAATACGGAAAAAGGCTTCCCGCTCAGCGCCGCCCGCATCATCACCGGGATCAGATGGGTCTCCGGATCATGGGCCTCGCCGTTCCTCCCGTCCTTTGAGCCCCCGGCCGCGCAGAAATACCGGAAGATACAGGATTTAAGCCCGTATGCCCTGTCGTAATCCTGCAGCATGCGCTCCCCGATCAGCTTCGTCATGCCGTAGGGGTTGATGGGAAGCTGGGGATGGTTCTCATCCATGGGGATCTTCTGTGGGTTCCCGAAGGTCGACGCGGAGGAACTGAAGACAAAATATCCGATCCCGTGTCTCACGCAGGCGTCCAGCAGCGTCTGCATGTTCGTCACATTGTTCCTGTAGTAGCGGGCGGGCCGGATGACGGAGTCCGGGACGGAAGCGAACGCGGCGAAATGGAACACCGCGTCAAACCTGTTCTCCGTCATGAGCCTGTCCAGCAGCTCCTGATCCCCGAAATCCCCTTCCACGAACTCTCCGTCCGTCACGGCCTCCCTGTGGCCGTCGCTGAGGTCGTCCAGCACAACGGTCTCAAAGCCCTTTTCGTTCAGGAGCCGGTTCGTGTGGGAGCCGATGTAGCCCGCGCCTCCTGTTACAAGTATCTTCATTCTCTCACCTCCAGTATTTTGTCCACCGCTTCCAGAAGGCTTCCTGCTTCCAGGTGA
>CANQUG010000111.1 GCA_947626985.1 uncultured Lachnospiraceae bacterium
CATCAGGATGAGTTTGAGGAGAAGGAGCAGCAGGTGATCGCGGGCCTTCATCGGGCCGTGGATCCGGATTATATAGAAATGGAGTCGGATCTGGCTCTCATCGCCGTGGTGGGCCGTGCCATGAAGTCCCAGAGGGGCACTGCGGGAAGGATCTTCTCCGCCCTTGCTCATGCCAATATCAATGTAAAAATGATCGATCAGGGCTCCAGCGAGCTGAATATCATCATCGGTGTGGAGAACCGGGTATTCGAGCGGGCTGTGAAGGCGATTTATGATATCTTCGTTATGACACAGATCTGATGAGGAGTGTCTGGATGATAAAAAGTCGGCGCCGGAGGGATATTTCCGGCGCCTGCGGATTATGCGGACTGCAGAATTTTCTGCGGTCCGTTTTTGTCGTTCTGCTGCTAAAAAACAGTTGACATATCAGAACATACGTTCTATAATCTAAAAAACAAACATATGTTCTGATTAGCGAGGGGGGTGTGAGAAGCTGTGATAGTTCAGGAATCCATGGGACTGATGGATAAGCTTCGGATTCTTTCCGATGCGGCGAAGTATGATGTGGCCTGTACCTCCAGCGGAGTGGACCGCCGGGGAGACGGGAAGGGCATCGGGAACAGCATCGCGGCGGGCATCTGCCACAGCTTCTCCGGGGACGGGCGCTGCATCAGTCTTCTGAAGGTGCTGTATACGAACGAATGTGTCTTTGACTGTAAATACTGTGTGAACAGATCGTCCAATGATATCCTGAGGACCAGCTTTACGCCGGAGGAGATCAGCAGACTTACCATAGAGTTTTACCGGAGAAATTATATAGAAGGATTGTTTTTGAGTTCCGGAGTGAAGAGGAGTCCGGACGAGACCATGGAGGAGCTGATCCGGTCTGTGGAGCTTCTGCGGTACCGCTATGGGTTTCAGGGCTATGTCCATCTGAAGGCGATTCCCGGAGCTTCGCCGGATCTGATTCAGAGAGCCGGATATCTGGCGGACAGAATGAGCGTGAATCTGGAGCTTCCTACGGCGGAGGGACTGAAAAAGCTGGCGCCTCATAAGAGCCGCCGCACCATTCTCCGTCCCATGAAGCAGATTCAGATGCATCAGGGGGAGAATCAGCAGGAGCTGGCTCTGTACCGCCATGCCCCGAAATTTGTACCGGCCGGTCAGAGTACCCAGATGATCATCGGAGCCGCGGGGGAGAGCGATTATCAGATCGTGTCCGTGGCGGAAGCGCTGTATCGTCAATTCTCTCTGAAAAGAGTATTTTACTCTGCCTTTGTGGCGGTGAATGAGGATAAGGACCTCCCGGCTCCGGGACAGGGCCCTCCGCTGCTTCGGGAGCACCGTCTTTATCAGGCGGACTGGCTCATGCGCTTTTACGGATTCCGGGCGGAGGAGCTTCTCTCGGAGAGAAAGCCGAATCTGAATCTTCTTCTGGACCCTAAATGCGACTGGGCGCTGACGCATCTGGATAAATTTCCTGTGGAGATCAATACGGCGGAATACCGTATGCTCCTCCGTGTTCCGGGGATCGGAGAGCGGTCCGCCTCCCGCATAGCCAGAGCCAGGATTCATCATTCCCTGGACTTCCCTGATCTGAAGAAGATCGGAGTGGTGCTGAAGCGTGCCCTGTATTTCATCACCTGCAACGGCCGGATGATGTATCCCACCAGACTGGAGGAAGGGTATATTCTGCGGAATATGCTGTCCCTGGGGGAACCCCTTCCGCCGGGAGCGGCGGAGGAAAATTATCATCAGCTGTCACTTTTTGAAGATTTCTCTCTGGGCTGAAGGAACTCTGAAATTCCGGAAAATCGGTAAAACCTTCAATCAGACACAATCATTGAGATATTTACCGATATAATTTGGAAAATTTCCTGTTACGCCCGATTTATTCAGAATTTTTGCTTTACATATTGGTAAAAACCTCAATGATTGAGATCAGGCAGTATCAGCGGGCAGCACACGGTGAAATACAGATCAGATGGGGAAGAAAGTGACGGAAAATCGGCAGAGAGGCTGTCAGGATTTGGGCTGGAGTATGAGAAGCAGGAACAGGGGGAAGATCAGAATATGCAGGAAGATTATGAAAAGGCGGTACTGGTGTGTGAGGATACCATGGAGGGGATTTTCTCTGCGGTGTATGACGGATGGCACTGGAGTGTGAAGGGCTGTCCTGTGGAAATCCGCACGGAGGAGCCCCGGGGACCGGAGCTGTTCTGCACGGTGCACCATATTCCTTCAGACCAGGAAAAATCGGAAAAGGTTCTGCGCTCCGTGCGGCGGAAGCTGGGATACGCTGTCTATGAGGCCGTGTGTTTTGCCGCCGTGTCCGCTCATCCGGAGAAAGGCACTGCTGTTTTCCGGACTCTGCGCTCCGCTCTGGGGTATGGGCAGTGCAGAAGGGACATTCTGGAGGATCTGGCGGATCCTTGGGTGAACCTTCTTATGAAGCTGCGGACCAGGGTATGGCGGGAACTGGATCATTACTACGGATTTGTCCGGTTCCGCGCGGTGGGGAGGGAGATCCTTCTGTCCAGGATCACTCCTGAGAATGATATCCTTCTTTTGCTGGCGCCTCATTTTGAGAACCGTTTTCCCCGTGAAAACTGGGTGATCTTTGACGGGAGGAGGAAAAAGGCGCTTTTTCACCCGGCGAAGGGGAAGTGTACCCTTCGCACCGGAATATCCGTGGAGGAACTTCCGGCTTCCGGCCATTACCCGGAGAGAGCGGATGAATATGAGGATTTATGGAGAGAATTCTGTAAAAGCATTACCATCCGGGAACGGAGCAATCCCGGGCTGCAGCAGCAGATGCTCCCCTTAAGATTCCGCGGCGATATGCCGGAGTTTGCCGAAGGCGGCAGCAGGTAATCTGTGGGAATCCGCCGGATAGAAGCCTTTTTTCTGCTTTCTCTGGAGGGACAGAAAAAGCGGACATCGGAAAAGAAACCATAAAATAGTCACAAAGGTTTTTGCAAAAACGCTGTTTTTTTGTAGATAACGTGGAAAAATGTAAAGAAATTCTGAACTCTATTGACAGAGGTCTTTTCAAATGCAAAAATATGGAGAGAAGCCGTAAACTTTAAATTCATCGAAGCAGGAGGAAAGCAATGATGGAGTGTCAGATTAAATTAAACAGAGCCGAGGATGTACAGGAATTTGTGAATGCCGCAAGCAGATGCGATTTTGACATTGATATCTTTTACAATCGGATCGTGATTGATGCGAAATCGATGCTGGGAATTTTGAGCATGGATTTATCGAAGGTGCTGACTGTAAAATGTCACGGTGAGAATAAGGATTTTGGAGATGTCATTGCAAAATTCGCAGTAGCCTGACAGATGGATCTCAGGTTCAGACCTCTGTGTATACGGTACATAATACAGGAAATTGGTGTATGTGTATATCGCATATTCTGTAATGCCCGGTTCTCCGGCGATGCCGGCAGAACACGAAAGAAGACGCACGCATGTCCGGGAAGGACCGTGCGTCTTTGTCATTTTATAAAGGATAAGGCGGGAATGAGATGGAAAAACCAGTGATACGGATCTCTGTGCGCAGTCTGGTGGAGTTTATTCTGCGGAACGGGGACCTGGACAGCCGAAGAGGAGCCGCGGATAAAGAGGCCATGCAGAAGGGGAGCCGGCTGCACCGGAAGATTCAGAGACAGATGGGCGGAGAGTACCGGGCGGAGGTTTCCCTGAAAAGAGAGACGGAATATGAGGACCTGATCCTCCGGGTGGAGGGAAGAGCGGACGGCATTTTCTTTCAGGATGGGTGTACGGTGATCGATGAGATCAAGGGAATCTACAGGAATCCGGATCACCTGGAGGGGCCGGTTCTGGTCCACCGGGCTCAGGCCCTGTGCTATGGCCGGATATACGGAGAGATGCAGAGTCTGGAGGAAATCGGGATCCAGATGACTTATGTCAATCTCGACACGGAGGCGATCCGGCGCTTCCGGGAGACCGTTTCCATGGAATGGCTGAAAACATGGTATGAGGATCTTCTGGATGAATATCATAAGTGGGTTTCCTTCCAGCTTGCCTGGAGGAGGCAGCGGAACGCTTCCATGGAAGGGCTGGAGTTTCCCTTTTCCTACCGGGAAGGGCAGAGAAAGCTTGTGACCAGCGTTTATCATACCATTTCCAGTAAGCGCCAGATCTTTATTCAGGCCCCCACGGGGGTGGGCAAGACCATGTCCACAGTGTTTCCCGCAGTGCGCGCGGTGGGGGAGGGCAAGGGAGAAACCATTTTTTACCTCACCGCCAGAACCATTGCCAGAACGGTGGCGGAGGAGGCCTTTTCCATTCTCCAGGAGAAGGGACTGCTCTTTAAGGTGATCACCATCACTGCGAAGGAGAAGCTCTGCTTTTCCGAAAAAAAGGAATGTAATCCCTCGTCCTGTCCCTATGCCAGAGGGCATTATGACAGAATCAACAGGGCGGTTTACGAGTTGTGGACGGAGAAGCAGTGTTTTACCCGGGAGGTGATCACGGCCCAGGCGGAGAAGCATCAGGTCTGTCCCTTTGAGCTCTGCCTGGATGCGTCTGTCTGGATGGACGGTGTGATCTGCGATTACAATTATGCCTTTGACCCGGATGTTCATCTGAAGCGATTCTTCGGAGAGGGAGTGTCGGGAAACTATATTTTTCTCATAGACGAGGCCCATAACCTGGTGGAGCGGGGCCGGGAAATGTACAGCGCCGTTCTGTGCAGGGAGGATGTGCAGGACATAAAGAAATTTGTAAAGCCCTTCAGTCCGAAACTGGCGAAGAGCCTGGAGCGGGTCAGCCGCCAGCTTCTGGAGCTGAAAAAGGAATGCGGCTCTTATCAGGTTCTGGATAATCCCGGGACGCTTCCCCTCACGCTTCTCCAGGTCATGGGGGAGATGGAGGAGATTCTGGAGGAGCCGCCCTCCCAGGAGGCGGTGGACGGGATCCTGGATTTCTATTTTTGTGTCAGGAATTTTCTGAATATCGCGGAGCTGCTGGATGAGAATTATGTGGTTTACACATTTTTCGGGGAGGACGGGAAGTTCCGGATCAGGCTTTTCTGCGTGAATCCGGCGGAAAATCTCGGGAAATATCTGTCCAGGGGGATCAGCACAGTCTTTTTTTCGGCCACGCTCCTTCCTCTGGGATATTACAGGAAGCTTCTGAGCACCCGGGAGGATGATTACGGGGTATATGTTCCATCTCCCTTTTCCAGAGAAAAACGCTGTATTCTCTTCGGTTCGGATGTGAGCAGCCGCTATACCAGAAGAAATTATCAGGAGTACCGCAGGATTGCGGAGTATATTGCCGGGACAGCCTGGCAGAAAAAAGGGAATTATATGGTTTTCTTCCCCTCCTACAGGCTTATGGAGGAGGTGTACCGGGTCTATCAGGAGGAGTTTTCCGTGGACTGGGTGCACTGTATCTGCCAGAGCGTTTCCATGAGCGAGAGAGAGCGGGAGGAATTTCTGGGGGAATTCCGGGAACGGGAGGAAACCCTTCTGGGATTCTGCGTTATGGGAGGCATATTTTCGGAGGGAATCGATCTTCTGGGAAACCGGCTCATCGGAGCTATCGTGGTGGGAACCGGCATTCCCCAGATCAGCTGTGAGCGGGAGATCCTGAAAGAGTATTATGATAAGCGGGGAGAGGACGGCTTCGGATTTGCCTACCGCTGCCCGGGGATGAACAAGGTGCTCCAGGCCGCCGGTCGGGTGATCCGTACCCAGGAGGATGTGGGGGTGATTCTTCTCCTGGACGACCGCTTCCGAAGCGGAGAGTACCGCGCTCTTTTTCCTCCCGAATGGGAGGACGGGCAGTTCGTCCGGCTGGACTCCGTGAGAGAAAAGCTAAAAGATTTCTGGGCGAGAACCGATACGTTTTCCGTTTCGCGGATGGGTAAGGGGAAACCGGAAGGGCAGGAAAAAACATTATCATAAATGGTTTACAGGGGACCGGAAGAGCAGGGAAAAACTCTTGACATCTGCGGATTATCAGATATACTTGGGTATATATTATCAGGGTCAGAAGGTTTTATTTCCCTTGCCGGTTCATTTTCCGTCAATGAAAACGGGGCCTTTTGGCCCTGATATCATTATATTTGCTGTTACTTTTCGGAGGTAGGATAGTATGTGTGGAATTGTAGGATATATTGGAGAGAATCAGGCGGCTCCCATCCTTCTGGACGGTCTGGCGAAGCTGGAATACCGGGGATATGATTCCGCCGGCATCGCCGTCTATAACGGCCAGGAGATCGTGATGGAAAAATCCATGGGACGACTGAAAATCCTGGAGGAGCTCACCCATGGGGGAGCGACCATGCCCGGCACTGTGGGAATCGGCCACACCAGGTGGGCGACTCATGGAAGCCCTTCCGATACCAACGCGCATCCCCATTTTAACAAGGAGCATTCCATTGTTGTGGTTCACAACGGAATCATAGAGAATTACGGGAAGCTGAAGACCATGCTGGAGAATAAGGGATATGAGTTCCTGTCCGAAACGGACACGGAGGTGCTGGTGCATCTGCTCACGGAGTATTATGACGGAGATCCCATCCCCGCCATAGAAAAGGTGATGCGCAGGGTGGAGGGCTCCTATGCCCTGGGCATCATGTTCCGGGACGATCCTTCTCATCTCTATGCGGCCCGGAAGGACAGTCCTCTTATCGTGGGCGCCAGCGCGAAGGGAAATCTGATCGCGTCGGATGTGCCCGCCATTCTTCGCTACACCAGAGAGGTATATTATCTGGAGAATGAGGAGATCGTGCGCCTGTCCGCGGATGGGGTGGAATTTTTCAACATTGACAATGAAAAGGTGGAGAAAAACGTCACAGTCATTGACTGGGACCTGGACGCCGCTGAAAAAGGCGGTTATGAGCACTTCATGCTGAAGGAGATCTATGAACAGCCCAAAGCGGTGCGGGACACCATCAGCCCGCGCCTGAAGGACTCCGATGTGGTCATCGAGGAGCTGGGGATGACGGACGAGGAGATCCGCGCCGTTCAGAAGATCTGTATCGTGGCCTGCGGTTCGGCCTATCATGCGGGCGTCACAGGAAAATATGTGCTGGAGCGTATGGCCAGGATTCCTGTGGAGGTGGATCTGGCCAGTGAATTCCGTTACCGGGACCCCATTTACCAGGAAGGAACCCTGGCCATCGTAATCAGTCAGTCCGGAGAGACGGCAGATTCCCTGGCGGCGCTTCGTGAGGCGCAGCAGCACGGTGTGCGGGTTCTGGGTATTGTGAATGTGGTGGGAAGCTCCATTGCCAGAGAAGCGGATAATGTAATGTATACCTGGGCGGGGCCGGAAATCTCCGTGGCCACCACCAAGGCGTACAGCGCTCAGCTGGCGGCCCTGTATCTTCTTGCCATGAAATTCGCCTGGGTGAGGGGAACCATCACCAGAGAGGAATTCCGGACTCTTCAGTCGGATCTGGAGCAGATCCCCGAGCAGATCGAATCCCTTCTGGGGATCAAAGAGCGGGTTCAGCGCTTCGCCCAGCGTTATCTGGCTGCCGATCATATGTTTTTTATTGGAAGAGGCATCGATTATGCCATTTCCCTGGAGGGCTCCCTGAAATTAAAGGAAATCTCCTATATCCATTCCGAGGCTTACGCCGCGGGAGAGCTGAAGCACGGCACCATCTCCCTCATCGAGGAGGGAACCCTGGTGGTGGCCCTTGCCACTCAGGAGAAGCTTTATCCCAAGACCATCAGCAATATTGTGGAGGTGAAGACCAGAGGCGCCTTCGTGCTGGCGGTGACGAATTTCGGACATAAGGAAATAGAGAAAAACGCGGATTATGTGATCTACATTCCCAAGACGAACGAGTACTTCGCCAATTCTCTGGCCATTATTCCTCTCCAGCTCTTTGCCTACTATGTATCTCTGGGGAAGGGTCTGGATGTGGATAAACCCAGAAACCTGGCGAAATCCGTAACGGTAGAATAACGATGAGAATACCTTTCCAAAGAAGAACCTGGAAGCTTCTGGCGGGAGTGCTGCTTCTGATCCTGACGGAGGGATCGGACGTCCGTCCTGCAGGCGCGGCAGAGGAGACGCCGGCTGTTTCGCCGGAGCAGGAGCTTCAGATCTGTCCCATGACAGACGGGAGCGGAAGCTTCCTGATAAAAAACGGCGTTTTTTTCTGCGGGGACCAGGAGGGGAATCCCAGGAACGTTCCTGAGGTACACTGCTTCGAGCGGATGGAGATCGGCGGGACGGTTTTTGACGGATACTATTACCACGGGGAGGATGGAAAATTCCACCCGGGGGATCCTCAGCTGATCTATCTGGAGAAGCTTGCCTGCGGAGCGGCTTCCTTTGACGGATACTTTATGGCGGAGAATCTGGGAAAGCTGTCCGCGGCTCCTCAGGTCCGCTATCTGGATCATCTCACGGTTCATGATCAGGTCTTTGACGGCTATTACTATTTTGACGAAAAAGGGGAGCTGATCACGGAACCCGGGATTCATCTTCTGGAGATGGATGAGAACGGCCGTCAGTTCCGGGGCTGCTATTATTTCGGAGGGAACAACGGCGTTCTTTTGGAACAGGCGGGAAGTACGCCGGAGGGCTTTCCGGTGGATGAGGAGGGAAAAGTGGAGTTCCCGGAGGGGGACCGCATGGACGCGCTCCGCATTCAGCTGAATGCCATGACGGAACAGTATGACGGAGAATGGAGCATCTATGTGAAAGACCTGAACATGGAAGAATCCTTTGCCATCGACAGCCGGCCCATGACCTCCGCAAGTCTCATAAAAGTATTTATTCTGGAAAAAACCTATGCGGATATGGAGCAGGTCAGGGAGCATGAAGCGGCCCGGCTCTCCCTTTCACCCGATCATGAGGAAGTGACGGCCCGGATAGACGGCCTTCTCTGGGACATGATCGTGGCCAGCGACAATGAGTCCAGCAACGAGCTGGTCCGCCTCCAGTCCCCGGAGAGAGATTTTGTCCGGGGAGCGGAGGAGATCAATACATACCTTCTCCAGAGAGGATACGAGGATACCTCCGTTCAGCACACCCTTCATCCCTCCTCTTCGGAATCCGCCGGACTTGGGGGCAGCAATACCACCTCCGTGACAGACTGCGGTCGGATTCTGGAGCGTATTTACCGGGGAACCTGCGTCAGCCGTTCCGCTTCGGAGGAAATGCTGTATCTTCTGAAAAATCAGGAGACGGACTGGAAGATTCCCGCAGGGCTTTCGGAGGAGATCACTGTGGCGAACAAAACCGGAGAGACGGATCATAACCAGCACGATATCGCCATCGTCTACGGTCCGGCGACGGACTATATCCTGTGCGTCATGTCTGAGAACTGCCAGGATGAGGGAGACGCCATCGACCATATCCAGGAGATATCCAGAACCGTATTTAATTATTTGAACTTGTATGAATATAATGCGGCGTCAGAATAAGTTCTGCCTGCATTCGGTTTGCCTGAAGAACGGTCCAGCCCGGCCCTATGTCCGCCGTTTCGACTCGATTCCATACTTCCGGCCGCGATAAAAACAGATATGTGAGTCAAAGAATAGACATTTCAGAATCATTTGAATCAGCAGCAGGAACAGACATCCGAGTCGAAGAATTGACATTTCGGAATCATTTGAGTTTGCAGTAAGAATAGACATCTTGAGTCGAAGAATTGACATTTCGGAATCATTTGAGTCTGCAGTAAGAACAGACATTTCGAGTCGAAGACTTGACATTTCGGAATTATTTGAATCTATTGCATAAACAGACATCTGAATCAAATCATCAATATGAAGAGAGGAGACTTTATTTTATGAAAACAGTTTACACAGACAAAGCACCGGCAGCAATCGGCCCCTACTCACAGGCCATGATTTTCCACGATGTGGTATTTACCTCCGGACAGATTCCTGTAAATCCTGCCACCGGAGAAATCGCGGGCGACACCATTGAGACTCAGGCGGAGCAGGTGATGAAAAATCTGGGAGAGGTGCTGCGGGAAGCGGGCACCAGCTTTGAGAACGCTATCAAAACCACATGCTTCCTGGCGGACATGGGCGACTTCGCCGCATTCAATGAAGTCTACGCCAGATATTTCGTGAATAAGCCCGCCCGTTCCTGCGTGGCCGTAAAAACCCTTCCCAAGAACGTACTCTGCGAAGTGGAAGTGATTGCGGCAGTTCCGTGTGCTCCTGCCCCGTAAAGCAGCACAGACAGTTCCTTTCTGCGGAACAGTGAAAAATTCCCATGAACGGTTCCATATACAGCTGGCAGGGCGGTACCTCCTGTCAGGCAGACGTTTCAGCCGCGGTTTTAGCGGAGACGAAATCCAGCGCTTACGGAGACTTAGGCGCGACGGCTCTCCGGAGCGTCTTAGTCGAAGTTGGCGATTAGTTCGGCGGAGTGTTGCGGCGTCTGCATGACAGGAGGTACCGCCCTGCCAGCGTCCGTGGGGATATACAATCTGCGAGATCGTCAGCTTTGCCGTTTCCGTGCTGGGGTACCGCC
>CANQUG010000112.1 GCA_947626985.1 uncultured Lachnospiraceae bacterium
GAGCTTACCACAGAGCAGTGAGCTCCACATCCCGGAAGAAGTAATTCAGGATTTCCTTATAGCTGTAGCCCTGCTTTCCCATCTCACTGGCCGCGTTCTGGCTCATTCCCACTCCGTGTCCGTAACCGCCGCCGTGAAGGGTCACACCGACCTCCGACGCCTCCCCCAAGGTAAAATAAGCGCTGGGAAGAAGAGAACCGCTCTCCAGGACTGCCCCGTCCCATCCGGTGAGGATACAGTCCCCCGGCGCAAAAAATTTCCGCACCTGATATTCTCCCTGGATTTCACAGCTTCCCTCCGCACAGTTCACCTGCAGGCCGATCACCGCCCCGCCCTGACTTTTTTTCGTCACCTGGAAGCTTTCCAGCCTTCCCGGCAGGGAATAGTTCCTCCGGGCCCTGTCCTCCAGCATCTCCCAGGGGAGCGTCACCTCCCAGCTGCTCCAGGGCTCATGGGAATCAAATTCACACTCCACGCTTTTCAGATAGGAGGCTTCCTCCGAAGCGCCCCACACCTCGTCCGTACTGGTAGCTCCGGCAGAGGTGGAAAAATAATATGCCTGGATCAGCTTTCCGTCCTGAGTGAGAACCTGTCCTTCTGTCTCCTTCACTGCCTGAGAGGTGCTTTCCTGAGGCGCAATATTCCCATAAACCTGGAAATTCACACTGTCGTCCACGTCGGCGCCGTATTCCTCCATGCGTCCTTCCTCCATCTGGCGGCAGGCGTAGGTTCTGGCGCAGACCGCCTGCGCCTTCAGCGCCTCCATGCTGCAGGAGGCGGGCATCTCGCTGGGAACCACGGCCTCCAGATAAGCTTCCACCGGAAGCTCGTTGATCAGGAGAAGCCCCTCCGGCTTCCCGTAAATTTCCAGACGGCCCATATAGACAGGATTTCCCTGCTGCCTCTGAATGGAAGTTACCGTGACGCCATGTTTTCCTTCCAGAACAACCGGTTCCTCCTGATTTTTCAGATCCTCAGAGGTATAGGTTTTCTCCTCCCCGTCCAAAAGCACCGTCACAGATGAATGATACACCGACTGAAAATCCGAACCGGTGAGAAGCACGCGGATGCAGGCCGGAGACTCCCGGATTTCCCGTTCATACGTCACCATATCCGGGGCGATATCCGGCTCTTCTTCCTGCTCCGTCTTCTCGTTTCTATCCGCTAAATCATCATTTACCTGTTTTGCGGGAACCACAGCACTTTCCGAATTCCCTTCTTCTTCCTCCCGGGAAACCGCCGCAGTCTCCTCCGCTCTTTCCATATTCAGCACCAGCGCCTTATTGAGCAGCAGAAGCCAGCACAATACAGCCGCCAGCCAGGCATTTCTTTTCAAATGCATCCTCCTGTCGAAAAAAAATCTGGTTTTCCTCATATTATACTATATGAAGAAAACCAGAAAACATGGCTGAAATCTGTAATTCCGAAACCGGACTCCCTGTTCCTTACCGGAAGTGTCCCGGTCCTTCGGTCACAGACGCTGCGGCCTTAACGCTGTGACCCTGAGTCACTGCTCATTTCACGGAAAAGCTGTAGGTGGTGGCGGAATGATACTGCTCTCCCTTTTTCAGCACCGGAGAATGGAACGCCGGTACATTCAGCGCATTGGGCTCCACCTGGGTCTCCAGACAGAATCCGTCTCTTTTTCTGTAAATGTGACCGTTCTTTCCGGCCTCCTCCTTAATGGAATTTCCCGCGTAAAACTGTACGCAGGGCCTCTCGGAGGATACCTCCATCTGAATTCCTGTGGCAGGAGAATACGCACACGCGATCTTTTTCATCACGCCCTCCTCATAGCCGTCCACCACGAAATTATGGTCAAAACCGCCGGTGAATTTCAGCTGCTCAAAATCGGCCTCGATATCCCTTCCGATGGCCTTTCCCTCTGTAAAGTCCATAGGCGTTCCCTTCACGGCAGCCGCCTCCCCCAGAGGGATGGAGTCGCTGCGCACCGGCGTGTACCGGCTGGCCAGAATCGTCAGCTGCTGATCCAGAATCTGTCCGCTTCCCTCTCCAGAGAGATTAAAATAAGAATGATTCGTAAGATTCGCCGCCGTATCCTCGTCGCAGACTCCGGCATATGTAAGCTTCAGCTGATTCTCCTCGGTAAGCACATAGGTGACGGAAACCCGGAAGTTCCCCGGAAACCCCTGCTCTCCATCCGGACTGAGACGGCCGAAGGTGATCCTGTTTTCCTCTCCCCGCTGTTCTTCCACGCTCCACAGCTTTTTCTCATAGCCCTCCGGACCGCTGTGAAGATTATTTCCATTTTCGTTCTGAGCAAGGACGATCTCCCTGTCTCCGATAAAAAACCTGCCGCTTTCCACACGGTTTCCGTTTCTTCCGATCACCGCTCCGAAATAGCAGCCGTTCACAAAATATTTGTCCAGTTCATCATAGCCGAGAACCACATCCACCAGCCTTCCGTCCCGGTCCGGCACGCACAGCTTCACCAGAATACAGCCGTAGTCCGTCACCTCGGCATAGGCCCCGGATTTATTTTCCAGATGATAAATGCATGCCTTCTCCCCGGAAGGCAGCTCCCCGAATGTTCTCACAGATATCATTCCCAAATTCCTCCGCTCTTAAAAAAAGGACCATCACTGGTCCCCATGCACATGTCCCAGGATGCCGTTCCCTTTTCTTTGACTCCTAGCGAGCGCTAGGTGGGTGTCCTCAACAGAACTTCTGCCTACCACGACGAGAGGTCTGACATCTGCCCTGCGATCTTGGAGTCCCTTATTGTCAGTGTAGGTTCAAAATAAAAAGGGGGATCGCACATCCCAGGATCTCTTTGTTTTACTGTCCTCATTATACTCTAGTGTATGCCGTTTTTCAATAATAAATTCGAAAACCTGCAAATTTTAAGGGCAGTGTTCCTGTATTATGTACTCCAAAAAAAACAAAATTTTAAAAAAACCAAAGATTGATGTTGATTTTATGGATTAATCATGTATAATATCATCAGAGAAGAGGAAAATTTCCCCTTCTTAATAAAAGGGATATAGGATCTGGAGTTTCAGGTCTTATGAATTTTCATCTATCACTAAATTTAAAGAAAAGAGGTTAAAAGAAAGATGGCAGAAATTAATTTAAGTAAGTACGGCATTACTGGAACTACAGAAATTGTGCACAATCCTTCTTTCGAGTTTTTATTTGAAGAGGAGACCAAACCCGGCCTGGAAGGCTATGAAGTCGGACAGGTGAGCGAGCTGGGCGCAGTGAATGTAATGACCGGTATCTACACAGGCCGTTCTCCCCAGGACAAGTTCATCGTAATGGACGAAAACTCCAAAGACACCGTATGGTGGACCTCCGATGAATACAAGAATGACAACCATCCGGCCTCAGAAGAAACCTGGAAAGCAGTAAAAGACCTGGCTATCAAAGAGCTCTCCAATAAGAAGCTGTACGTTATGGACGCCTTCTGCGGCACCAACAAGGACACCCGCATGGCCATCCGTTTCATCATGGAAGTTGCCTGGCAGGCACATTTCATTAAGAACATGTTCATCCAGCCTTCCGAGGAAGATCTGAAGGATTTCCAGCCGGATTTCGTTGTTTACAACGCATCCAAGGCGAAAGTGGAAAACTATAAGGAGCTTGGCCTTCATTCCGAAACCGCAGTGGTATTCAACATCACCAGCCGCGAGCAGGTCATCCTGAACACCTGGTACGGCGGAGAGATGAAGAAGGGTATGTTCTCCATGATGAACTACTATCTGCCGCTGAAGGGTGTTGCTTCCATGCACTGCTCTGCCAATACCGATATGAACGGCGAAAATACCGCCATCTTCTTCGGCCTTTCCGGAACCGGCAAGACCACCCTTTCCACAGATCCCAAGCGTCTCCTGATCGGCGACGACGAGCACGGCTGGGACGACAACGGCGTATTCAACTTCGAGGGCGGCTGCTATGCGAAGGTTATCAACCTTGACAAGGAATCCGAGCCCGACATCTACAACGCCATCAAGCGCAATGCTCTTCTGGAGAACGTTACTCTGGACGCAGAGGGACATATTGACTTTAACGACAAGAGCGTAACCGAGAACACCCGTGTATCCTATCCCATCGATCACATCGAGAAGATCGTTCGTCCGGTTTCCGCAGCTCCCGCAGCGAAGAATGTCATCTTCCTGTCCGCTGACGCTTTCGGCGTACTGCCTCCTGTTTCCATCCTGACTCCGGAACAGACCCAGTACTACTTCCTGTCCGGTTTCACCGCGAAGCTGGCCGGAACAGAGCGCGGCATCACTGAGCCCACACCTACCTTCTCCGCATGCTTCGGCCAGGCCTTCCTGGAGCTGCATCCCACCAAGTACGCAGAGGAGCTGGTGAAGAGGATGGAAGCCAACGGCTGCAAGGCCTACCTTGTAAATACCGGCTGGAACGGCACCGGAAAACGTATCTCCATCAAGGATACCCGCGGCATCATCGACGCCATCCTGAACGGCGACATCCTGGGCGCAGAGACCAGGAAGATTCCGTACTTCAACTTCGAAGTTCCCACCGAGCTGAAGGGCGTTGACACCAACATCCTTGATCCGCGCAACACCTACGCAGATGCTTCCGAATGGGATGCCAAGGCCAAGGATCTTGCTCAGAGATTCATCAAGAACTTCAAGAAATATGAAGGCAACGATGCAGGAAAAGCTCTTGTTCCCGCAGGCCCTGTTCTTGAATAAAAAACCGTATACAAATAAAAAACTGTACAAAAAAAATGTCGGGTGTGGCTTTACGTCACACCCGATTTTTTCAGCTTTTCAATCTTTCACTTTCCCGAATCCTCATCTTCCCCGGCACCGCAGACACGAGATTTTTCCCGGCTCCTGCCCTCTGCGAACAGTTTCTCCCTTTACATACTGTCTCCCTGCTGCCGCACTGTACGCGGCAGCCCTTCCTCACACAATTCCATTCAGTCTCTGATACAGATCTCTGGCATAGCTGTCCGTCATCCCGCTGATAAAATCCGTAGCCAGCAGAAGCCGCAGATACAGCCGTTCCCCGGAGGACTGGGCATTCCTGGCATACAGATGATAAATCTGCCGGTAGTTGTCGGAGATGAGGCTGATCAGCTTTTTCTCCATCATCTGAAGGGGCACCTCAGTGTCATAATAAAGCACCGCCGGTACAAAACGGTCCAGAAGAAAATTCAGAATATTCCCCGCGGCCACCTCCATCTGCAGAATGGGCCGGGAAGTAAAGGCATACCGGTAAGCAATATCCCCCAGGGCGTTTCTCACCCATTCCCCGTCCGTGCGGGAAAGAATGTCGTACCGGCAGCTTCCGTCCATAATCTGTCCGTAATTGGAAGTAAACCCGTAGGTGGCGCAGAAAATCAGGGAACTCTGCAGACGCACCAGAAAATTCTGCACGGCGTACAGATGGGGTTCCTCCACCTTCCTTGAGAGAGCATTGTCAAACTGATGATCCAGCATGGCCACCGGATTCAGTCTGCGCAGATCCGCGCCGGAACGCTCCTGGGCCAGAAGCAGCTCCTCCCTCAGCTTCTCATAGGTAATGCACCCCTTCTTAAACGCGTCCTCGATATCCGCCGTGCTGTAGGCAATATCATCCGCCGCCTCCAGAATATAAGTGAGGGGGTGCCGTCTCCCCAGCGTACCCGTCTCCTTTCCGATGGTCTCGTACAGGGACTGCTCCGCGTAAAAATACCCCATTTTTTTGTCCCGGATATTCCCGCTGTGAGGCCGGATGCCCTCGGAGGAAACGGGGTATTTCACAATGGTATTCAAAAGGGCGCAGGTGAGATTCATTCCGTTCTCATTCACCAGAAAATGCAGCTTGCTCACCTGACGGAGCGCCTGGGCATTTCCCTCGAAGTGATAAAAATCCTGAAGCATCTGATTGCTGAGGATCTCCGTCACCGGTTTGCCCTGAAAGCGCAGAGTCCGCATGTTCCGCACGAACCAGTCCCGGATGGCCTCCTCCCCGAAATGGCCGAAGGGCGGATTTCCAATGTCATGGATCAGCCCGGCGCACTGCAGAATATCGCAGATATCCGCCTTCATCTGCACCGTAAAGCTTTCGTCCTTCCCGTTCTCCAGAAGGTACTGGGCAATATTCTGCCCCAGCGATTTGGCAAAGGAGGACACCTCCAGAGAATGGGTCAGCCTGGTGCGGATAAAATCGCTTTTGTCCAGGGCAAAGACCTGGGTTTTATCCTGCAGTCTCCGAAAGGAAGAGCTCCCGATGATCCGATGATAATCCTTCTCAAACTCGCTGCGCAGGTCTCCCTGCCGGGAGGAAGCGGGTTTTCCGTAATACCCGATCCTCCTGGGAGAAAGCAGCTTTTTCCACTCCATCACAAACCCCTTCCCTCACGCATATCCATAATCTCCGGCTCTCTGCAGCCCGACAGGATACAAAACGTTTCTCTGCTCCCGGCCGGCAGATGCCGCGATACAGCCGATACAGGCGCCGGAGCATCCGCTCTCCTACGCTTCAATGCCAAGGAACCTCTTTACCGTCTTCGGCATATCCTCCGGATCCACCACCGTGTCATGAAGCACGGGAGCCGTGCGGATCTCCTCCACCGCTCTGGGAATCTTCACTCCGGAAAGGGCGCAGAGCGCATCCGCCAGCGCAAAATCGTCCAGTCCCTCATACCGGTCCGAAAGAGCGCTCATCACGCTTCTGGTAAACTTGTAGGGACTCGCCGTGGAAGCGATCACCGTCGGCCTCTGATCCCCCGTTTCCCGCAGATACTTCTGATAAACCCCCGCGGCCACGGCCGTATGGGGATCGATCACATAATTGCTTCCATAATAAACAGCGCTGATGGCTTCTCTGGTCTCCCCCTCGCTGCAGAAATTCCCGTAAAAGTCCTTCAGCTGCTCCTTCATCTCCTCCTCAATGGTGTACTCTCCCCCCTGGCTCAGAGAATTCATGAGCTGCGCGCACTTTTCGGCGTTCTCCCCGGCAATGCGGTAGATCAGCCGCTCCAGATTGCTGGAGATGAGAATATCCATAGAGGGAGAGCTGGTGAGAATGAACTCCCGCTTCCTGTCGTAGGTGCCCGTCCGGAAAAAGTCAAAGAGCACTTTGTTCTCGTTGGAGGCGCAGATGAGCCGGTGAATGGGCAGACCCATCTGCTTCCCGTAGAACGCAGCCAGGATATTGCCGAAATTTCCCGTGGGAACCACCACATTGATCTCCTCACCTGCCTGAATCTTCCCCTCCCTCAGGAGAGTACCGTAGGCATACACATAATAGACGATCTGGGGAACCAGCCGCCCGATATTGATGGAATTGGCCGAGGAAAACTGGAATCCCGCTCTGTCCAGTTCTTCCTCCAGAGCTTTGTCATTGAACATTCTCTTCACTGCGCTCTGGGCGTCGTCAAAGTTCCCGTTAATGCCCACTACAAAGGTGTTTTTCCCCTTCTGGGTCACCATCTGCTTTTCCTGAATGGGGCTCACTCCATGCTTGGGATAGAACACGATGATCCTGGTCCCGGGCACGTCCGCAAACCCTGCCAGAGCCGCCTTGCCCGTGTCGCCGGAGGTGGCCGTGAGAATGACGATCTCGTTTTTCACCTGATTCTTCCGCGCCGCCGCCGTCATAAGATGGGGCAGAATGGACAGGGCCATATCCTTGAACGCAATGGTGGCTCCGTGAAACAGCTCCAGAAAATAAGCTCCGCTGGCCTCCGTAAGGGGAGCGATCTTCTCCGTGTCAAACTTTTCATCATACGCGCCGGAGATACAGGTTCTCAGCTCCTCCTCAGTAAAATCCGTAAGGAACCGGCTCATCACCTGATAAGCGGTCTCCCGGTAATCCATCTTCGCCAGCTCCTCAAGAGGAACGCCCAGCTCCGGAATCCGCTCCGGAACAAAGAGCCCGCCGTCCTGGGACAGTCCTTTTAAGATCGCCATGGAGGCCGTCACGGACTCCCCTTTTCCTCTGGTGCTTTTATATAATACCTGCATTACAATTCTTCCTGCCTTTCTGAGATTGTTTTTCCGATAATCATTTATTGTAACATGAACTTTATCAAATTACTATAGAAAATACAGAAAAGACAGGGGCAAAATACAGCCTCACACAAAAAAGAGGCTGTCAGGCAGCTGCGTGACAGCGCAATATACGGAGGAATCGTCCCTCTCATCTTCCATATCCTGCGTCATGTCAGCATTTGCCGACGGCCCCTTCTGAAATCTTTTCTGATCCGCTTCTCTCAGAATTCCGCCTTCACCATCTCCACCGTCTGGCTGTCGTCTTCCTCCTGATTTTCTGCCTGAAGCTCCTCTCCCTCATCGGGATATGTATAAAAATCATGTACGCCGTGCTTGAACAGCTTTTTCAGATCCTTCTCGAACCACCGGAGACTGTCCTTCTCCGCAGCGGATTTCTCCACAAAAAACAGCGCTCCCTGAGAATAATCCACGCCGTTCAGGGCCTGATTCACAGCCTCCCTGGTCTCGTCGGACACCACCACCTCGCTGATCCGTCCGTCGTAGGTGGGAGAAAACTGGGTGACTCCGTTATGGTTTTCCCAGACCACCTCCGTCACCGTATCCGGAAACTCCTCATGCTTCACGCGGTTCAGGATCACATTGGCCACAAGGACCCTGCCCTTGATATCCTCCCCGCCGGACTCCGCCTCCACAATGCGCAGCAGCGTCTCATAATCCGTATCGGACATCATCCTGGGAGCGGAGGCCAGCGTATACACGGCAGAATTCATCTCATCCACCGTGGACTCCACATATTCGCCCATATCCCATTCCCCGGGGCCGCTCTCGATGGTCCGGGCTCTCTGCCCCACCATCAGCTGCTCACAGGACATCCCGATGCGGTTCACCTTCATCCCCGGAAGCGAGCTCTGAAGTCCCAGAACCACCCCGGCAATGCCCATGGGATAGGTACTGCCCTGAGCCAGAGAAGCGCCGGACGCGCCCTTCCCGGACTCCGAAGCCGCATACACCCGTCTCTCCCTCACTTCCTCCCTCACCTTCGGCACCAGAAGGAGAATCAGACACAGGAACGTGGAGAGAACAAACGTGGCAATCCCCTTCAGAGATGATCCCTGGGTTCTGCCGCTCCTGCCGTACCTCTTTTTGTTTCGTAACAATTTCTTAACTTTCATAGGGCTATTCCTTTACATTTTTATGCTTATTTATTATGTTTAGATTAAATTTCGTAATACTTTTGTAATGTATAAGAGAATTATATTTAATACTTCCCCATCTGTCAAGTAAATTTTAGCCCATATGTCCGGCTTTTATCCAAAAAAAGGTAAAATAAAAGAATCCGGGTTATTTTTTACAAAACATGACCGTATACATGTCCCTTATTTCCCCCGAATTCCTGTAAACCGCCGTGCAGTTCCGATTTTATTTTCCCCGCTCTGCGGGGCTCCCCTGATGAAGTTATTATAGCCCGTCTCACACTCTTCCGTCAACAAAATCCATTCGTCTTTTTTTCTCTTTCTCTTCGATAAAATGACAGGAGTCTCCGGCCTCAGGGACGATCCGGCACCATTCCCCTTCTCTTCCCGATAATCCGGCAAAAATTTTCTCCGCACATTCCATAATCCGGCGGAGGCTCTCTCCGCACATTCCATATCCCGGCAAAAACTCTCTCCGCACATTCCATATCCCGGCAAAAATTCTCTTCGCACATTCCATAATCCGGCGGAGGTTCTCTCCGCTCCTTCCAAAAGCAGACAGAACCTCCGCCGGACCGCACATTCTGGCGAAACCCGGTCTACTGCCGGATATAGATACCCTGTTCCTCGATAAAATCCTCCAGATCCTGCAGCCCGTCCTGTGCCCAGGTCTCGGACATCTGAAATTCCTCGGGAAAATACATTTCCTTCGCAAGCTGCTTTCCCGTCTCCGTGCGGAAGATTTTTTTCACGCTCTTTTTTATGGCTTCCTGGTCCATACCGTTCTCATAATAATTCACCAGGAAATCCGCCTCCACCAGAATCTGATAATCCATTCCGTCAATATCCGCATAGCTGTGATGATGCCCTACAAGATAAGCCACCCTCTCGATCACATCCGGAGCAAAGCCCAGCCCTCTCATCATCTCCCTGGCCGGCTGCGGACCCTCCTGCTGCTGAAGAGCGCCGTCCTCCCGTCCGTACTTCTCCAGAGCCGGCCGGATCCCGATATCATGCACCAGAGCAGCCGCCTCCAGGATATACAGCGTCTTCTCCTCCAGATGCTCCTCCTGCCCGATCAGCCTGGCAAAGCTGTGAACCTTCACAAAATGCTGAATGCGGCCGGGATCCTCCCGATAATAATACACCATCTTTTTGTACAGTTCATTCAATCTGCTCATAGTACTCTCCTCTAATAAAGTAGGTTTTCGTCAATTTCGACCTGACCCCGTATTTTCAATTCATTTTCATCTTTTTTCCCAA
>CANQUG010000113.1 GCA_947626985.1 uncultured Lachnospiraceae bacterium
GAGCAGTCTGCACCTTCGATTACTCCTGACACACAGCAGTCTCCTCCATGGGCAGAAGGCCCCGGTATCGAAGATTTTCCTCCCATACCGGCTGAGAAGACCTGCTCAGGCAGCAATCATATTTTCCCGGATGAGTGGAACGTAACCAAAGAACCCACCTGCTCAAGCTTCGGTTCCCAATCCAGAACCTGCCTGTGCGGAAAGGTATCCCAGTCCACAGATTACGGCAAACCCACCGGTGCTCACCAGTACAGAACCGTAAAAACCGAACCCACCTGTACCGCCGACGGCTTAACCTATGACGTCTGCGAAGAGTGCGGCATTCAGACCAATGTTCAGACATTACCGGCTCTGCAGCATGACATGCAGCTGGAGGGCAAAGAAGCCGTTCCAAGCTGCGACGCCACTCATGTTACTACGTACAGGTGCTCACGGTGCGGCAAAAGAGAATATCAGTACATTGAGCCCACCGGCCATACCTGGGTAAGCAGATCTTCTGAACCTACCTGTACACTTCCCGGCTTTACATGGAAGGAATGTTCATCCTGCGGGAAGACAGATGCCAGGGAAACAACGGAACCGGCTCTGGGACACAACTGGGAAAACGAAGAAATCAACGAAGCCACCTGCATCTCAGAGGGTACTGTCACCCATACATGTACACGATGCGGAACAATGAATGTACAGGTCACCAGTCCCAAAACAGGACACAGCTGGACCGGATGGACAGGAACCGCTGCTTCCTGTACGGAAGAAGGCAGGCTGACGCGCAGCTGCACTGTGTGTGAGAAAACCGAAACGAAAACTACTCCCGCTCTGGGACACAGATGGGGCGTTCGCGCGGAAGACGGATTCCATATCGATTTTGACATTTGCGGAAGATGCGGAGCGCATAAATAATCTGCACGACAAAAGTGTATGAAATCAACAGGGCGGAGCAGCATGCTGCTCCGCCTGATTTTATGAATTCCTCTCCCTTCCGCCTGACTTCGTAAAGAAATTCATGTATTAATTCGTTATACCAGGAAATGTATTAAATGCCCACAATCAAATCAAACGCCGGTCTCCGAAACGATTACAACGGCATCTCAAACTTCTGCCGCCAGTATTCTGAACCCGTGTACTCATCACAAAGAATGGGAAAGGCGATCTGGCGGTCATGAGCATCGAAACCTGTGAACAGCTGCCTGGACAGTTCAAGCTTTATGGTCTTTTACAGGAAGGCCTCCCCGATCTGATAATCCTCCCGGCCAAAGGAAATTTCCATTCCTTCCATGGCTTCCCTGATATCCTGAAGATTTCTCGGTCCATACAGGGGAAGACACGGAAAATCCAGCTGATCAAAATACCCCAGAACCGCCTGGAGCATGGTCACTCCCCGCTCTTTTGACAGCCTGTCCAGTTTTTCTGCCAGCAGCCTGTTTTTCTCCGTCAGATAGGCCCTGTCCTTCACCATGGACTCTCCCCGCAGATACTGCTGAAAAAATCCGCCGCAGTTCCCGGCAAAAGCCACGGCAGTGATCTCCGGATGTACTTTGTGAAACTCCTGCATTCTCTGATCATTCACTGCCAGTGTATCGTCAAAGGGCGGATTCATATACGCGGAGCCGGCATTTATCAGGGCTTCATTCATCACGAATCCGCGGTATCCTCTCCTCTCACAGTAAGAAACCGCCTCCTCTATCCTGGGAAGCGTCCAGTTGGAACAGCCGTAATACCGGATCTTCCCCTCTTTCACAAAGCTCTCCATCGTTTCGATCAGTTCCTCCACGGAACGGTTCCTGTCGTCTCTGTGGTACAGATACACATCAATACAGTCCGTCTGCAGATCCCTCAGAGACAGCTCCAGATCTTCCTTCATCTCCTCTCTGGAAAGACGCACCTTATGAATATCCGGTTTCGGAACCTCGAAGGAGGCATGTCCTCCCTTAGTGATCAGCACCACCCTGTTCCTTTTTCCGGAACGGGCAAACCATCTTCCCAGCTCCGGCTCACTCCCGAAAAGCGTAGTGTATACTCTGGCAGTGTCCAGCACATTCCCGCCGTTTTCCACGTAATAATCCAGGATTTCCTCCGCCTTCTCACCCTTCCACTTCGTCCCGGCGCCCACGCAGCCCAGGCCCAGAGGATACAGAGCCGGAAGGGATGTTCCGGGAACAGGGATCCTTTTATCCTTCAAAAGTACCTCCTCCTCTCATAAATCCGGCGTCTGCTCCGTGCCGTTATAGCGCACTTCTCCGTCGATGATGGTATACAGAATCCGGGTGCTTGACACCATGGGATTTCCGTCCGCAATCACCAGATCCCCGTCCTTGCCGATCTCCAGCGAACCTACCCGGTCCTCCACTCCGATATGCCTGGCCGCATTGATGGTGATAGCCTGAAGAGCGTCAAATTCATCCATCCCGCATTTTACTGCCAGCCCTGCGCACAGCGCCAGATACTCCTGAGGGATCACCGGAGAGTCCGTGATGATGGACACCCGGCAGCCCGCCTTTGCCAGAATCCCCGGCGTGGCGAAGCTCTTGTTTTTCAGCTCTATCTTCGAAGCAAATCCAAGAGACGGCCCCACGCAGACGGGATATCCCTCCTTCGCCAGCTCCTCAGCGATGAGAGAACCATCCGTACAGTGCTCGATCGTAAGCTTTACATCAAACTCCCTGGCGATACGGATCGCCGTAAAAATATCATTGGCCTGATGAGCATGGGCTTTCAGCGGAATCTTCCTCTCCAGAACCGGAATCAGCGCCTCCATCTTCGCGTCATACCTGGGCTCCTCGCTGAATTTCGAGGCGGAATCCTTCCGTTTTTTATACTCCTGGGCCTGCCGGAGAGCGACCCGCAGCTTCGACGCGGTAGCCATTCTGGAAAAATTGTTTTTGTCCTTATAGCAGCGTTTGGGATTCTCTCCGAAGGCGCATTTCATCGCAATGGGAGCGCGCACGACCATATCGTCCACACGTTTTCCCCAGGTCTTAATGGCGGCAAAGGTTCCTCCCAGCACATTGGCGCTTCCGGGACCTGTCGCCACACAGGTAACGCCTCCGCGGACAGCCAGACCGAAGGACTCATCCTGAGGATTGACGGCGTCGATCACCTGAAGCTCCGGCGTAAGAATTTCCGTCATTTCGTTGCAGTCGTCTCCCTCAAAGCCCATGGCGTATCCGCTCACCCCCAGATGACAGTGGGCCTCCACGAATCCGGGATACACTTCCCGGCCCCGGGCGTCGAGCACCTCCGCGTCAGTATCCCCGATCTCCCCGCCGATTCCGGCGATCTTTCCGTCTATAACCAGTATATCTCCCTGATAAGGCTGAGGATGCACCGCGTCGTGAATCATTCCATGTTTTACCAGTAATTTTTTCATACGTATTTTCCGTTTCCTTTCTTTTTTCTCTGTCTGATCCGCCGTTCAAAGTTCCGTTTATCTCCCCGAACAGCTCTCTTTCCCTATTATAGCACTGACAAAACCTCCATAGAAGCTGTTTTTTGTCAAAAAACCGAACAGAAACTATGCTGAAATAAAAAGAAACAATTGGAACAGGTTCATAAAAATACAAGACTGAAAAAAACTTTTCCCCGCATACTAAGAAGGATGATCCGAAGCAGAAAACTTCTCTTTTCAATATATCGAAACAGTCCCGTCATTCTCCCGCACCGGGACTGCAAAAATTACTTAAGAAAAAGAAATTACTTAAGAAAAGGATGTGAAATAATGAAAAGCAAGACAAAGTACCGTCTCTTTATCCTGTTCTGCCTGGGTCTGGATCTGATTGTCCTGGGCTGGGCCGGCTACCGCTGCATCAATCGGAAGGTTCCCGATGAGATCCGGGTGGAAAAGGGCCGGAACGAGGATATTCAGGCGCTTCTGGATATTCCCTTTCTCTCCTTTGACGACGCCCTGGCCGTATCGGGAGAGGGAAGCTACATGCTCCGGTGCAGCATCCTGGGCATCCTTCCCTTCAAGGAGATCAAAGTGACGCCGGCGGACACGGCCAGTGTTCTGGTGAGCGGCAGCACCGTAGGGATTTATATGGAAACCAGCGGCGTCCTCATCATCGATACGGGTGAAATTCTTTCAGAAAACGGCGTTCCCCAGGATCCTGCCAGAAATATCGTAAAGCCCGGAGATTACATCGTAGCCTTCAACCAGCAGGAGGTATCCACGAAAAAAGAACTGATCCGGGATCTGGAAGAGCTGGACGGAGGCCAGGTAACCCTGGAGGTGAACCGCAATGGAGAAGTGATTCCCGTTTCCCTCACTCCTGTCAGGGATTCCAACGGAAATTACAAGCTGGGCATCTGGGTCCGGGACGACACGCAGGGAATCGGAACGCTTACTTACGTGGACAGTATGGGAAATTTCGGCGCTCTGGGACACGGGATCAGCGACGTGGACACCGGGGACCTTCTTCACATTCACTCCGGAGAACTGTACCGCGCGGAAATTCTGGGCATTCAGAAAGGCTCCAGCGGCAATCCCGGGGAGCTCTCCGGCCTCATCCGCTACAGCGACCGCAATATCATCGGAGAAATCCGTCAGAACAGCGGCAACGGAATCTTCGGCCGGTTTCACCTGGGCGACAGCAGCGGCATCAGTCTGAAAGAACTGCCCGTAGGATATAAGCAGGAGCTGGAGTTAGGTCCCGCTCAGATTCTGTCCTGCGTGGGAGATCAGGTGAAGGAATACCAGGCGGAGATCACCCGCATCGACCTGAATCATGAAGACACAAACAAAAGCTTCGTGATCCGCGTCACCGATCCGGAGCTCATCAGCGAAACCGGCGGGATCGTTCAGGGAATGTCCGGAAGCCCGGTGATCCAGAAGGGCAAATTCATGGGAGCCATCACTCACGTATTTGTCCAGGACTCTACCAGCGGATACGGCATTTTTGCGGAGACCATGCTGGAAGAAAATGGAGGAAGCCAGGGCTGAGCCTGCCCTGGCTTTTTCTCATCCCACGGGAATCCGCAGCACCTGACCGATCTGTATCACACTCCCCACAAGGTGATTGGCCTTTCTGATGGCCTCCACCGTGGTGCCGTAGCGCCGGGAAATCTGCCAGAGCGTATCTCCGGCCTTCACCCTGTAAGTGATAAAGCCTTCCCCGGGTCCGGGTATCGGTACATTTTCATCCATTCCCAGATAAAAATCGTACAGAGCTCTCCAGGTATGGGCGCCGACAACCCCGTCCGGTTCCAGTCCCATTACCCGCTGAAAGACCAGGACGGATTTTCTGGTGCCGCTGCCGAAAATTCCGTCCTGAACAGGAGCCGGAACGGATGGATAATATTCCGAAACGATATTCAGCAGATACTGCAGCGTCAATACATCCTGTCCCCGGGAACCCTGCCGCAGAACCGAATCCGGCGGAACAGTCCCGATCCCAAGAGACGTACCCTCGCTGTCCAGTTCTCCCAGCCGCGTCACCGCCGTATAAACAACGGACAACTGGTACCAGGTGGCGATTCCCACAATACCATCCACAGTCAGATCAAAAATACTCTGAAATTTCCTCACTGCCGCTTCGGTACTTTCCCCGAAAACGCCCGGGGAGTCCGTAATGGCGGGGATGGCCGGAAAATTTTTCCGGATCCGCTTCAGATACGTCTGAATCGTCTCCACATCCAGACCGGTACTGCCCTTCTGAATAAGTTTTCCGGGGTAGGAAACCAGCCCGCCGGCGATAATGTCCGTTCTCGCCAGCTCAATATCATCCGGATAGTAATACCGCAGAATTTCCATTGCGGAATACCCCCGTTCAGCCAGCATCACCGTCCCCCACTGGGATAAACCGCTGCAGGTAACGGTGCTTCCGTTGCAGAAGGAAGTAAAATAGGGAGCGTCCTGCCCCTGCCTCCGCACATATTCCCCGAAAACCTCATCCGTGATCTCGCTTACAGAGTCATAAACGGGATGATAAGGAACATAATACTGATCATATGCCGTACTGCCGGTAATGTCAAAATCGTATCCGCGGCTTCTGTACCACTCTGTGTACACCCGATTCAGAGCAAACGTCATAATCGCATAGATATTTGCCTTCAGGGCCTCCCTGGGCCATGTAGGGTAGATTTCACAGCTGGCTACATTTTTTACATAATCCAGAAAAGGCACCTGCACATTGCCGGCGTAGGAGTCCGGAAATCCCAGATGTACCGTAATCGGGTCAGGAATCACTACCTGACGGAGCACACGGGTATCCCCATAGCCGCCCTCCTGATTCCTTCCATAAGGAATTTCCACTGCAGGGCCGCCCACGGAAAGACTCTCCCACGACCGGCGGGGCTGCCGTTCCTCCAGAGGAATCAGCATTACCGGAAGTTCCGCAGTCTCCCCGTCGAAAACAGGAATATCCGAAATAAAAACGGGATGAAAGCCTTCCGCCTCCACGATCACACCGTAATTTCCATAGGGCTCCCCCACAAAATCCGGATTTCGTGAAAAGCTCTTATCGGGAGCTTCCAGAGGCGCAGCTGCAGTTTCCCCGCTGCTGTCCGTAACCAGTTCATAAAGCGTATTTCCCTCATCATCCAGTATGCGGACCTGCGTTCCTTCCAGGGGAATGCCACCCTCCCCGGTCCGCGTCCGTACCCGCAGATATCCAATCGCCATGTTGTTCTGTTCCTTTTTTTGTAATTATTACAACTATATGAGGGAAACACCTGTTTCTGAACAGAATAATCACCGTCCTCTCCAAATACGAAACAAACAGTTCCTGTTCAGCAGGCATTCCGCTGAAGAAAGCTGATATGATTGCTCATTTCCGGCAAATACATCATCACAAGACTGTTCCCATTGAGATAATCAGTAAAAAAAAACCGCTGTTTCAGGAATGGACGTTCCTGCAGCGGCGGTTTCTCACAGATATAAATGATTTTTATCGGCCTGTCTGAAAAAGTTCTATACTGTATCGGGCGGGATTGTCTTTGCTGATATAAACATTCGCGTATAAATCTTCTTTTCGCTTAAACGGTGTCAAAATATAATAGCTACTAATTGCTTTGTATTCGCTGCCCTCATAAATAAACCGGCAGACAATTCTGCAGGTGATATAGCCGCCTGCTCTGATCCAGGCTGCAGGAATCATGTCCTCTATTTCGGAGTCCATGCAAACGCCTGAACACTTCAGTTTTTTCAATTTTTTCCTGTCGTATACCAGTTTCCCCATCGAAGCCAAAAACAGGATCAGCCATACAGAAACATTGATTAACATGGGTTCCAATATCGCCGGACTGAAAAAATTTCCAACAATACCAACAGCCAATTCAGCCGCTGCTACAAGCAAAGTGACATTCGCGCACAGGGCGAATAAGTATTTTACAGGCGTAAGATTGGCGATTTGTTTTTCTTTAAAAAGCGTGGAAATATTTTCCTCCGCTTTTCCTTTGTATTCGCTTTCTGATATATGCTCCCCCGAAAAAAATTCGTTCAGACTGATACCCAAAGCATTGCACAATGGCTGTAAAAGCGACATATCAGGCATTCCTCTTCCATTTTCCCATTTGGAAACTGCCTGGCTGGAAATGTCCAGCAGTTCAGCAAGCTGCATTTGCGTCAGACCTTTTTCTTTCCTGCACTGTGCAATAAATGCACCGATTCTTTTCTGATCCATACGATAAATCCCCTTTGCCATATTTGACCGCATTATATCAAAAAGAGAATCTGTTTAGAATCAACGAAGCGTTGATTTCATACTAAACGCTTCGTTGATTGTCACAAATCTTATAATCACCGAGTATTCCTCTCCTATCTGCATTGTTCCAGTTTCTTATCTATATACCAGCGCAAAATGCCTACATAGGGTTCCAGTTTGTCTTTCGGCTCAGAGTAAAAGCGTTTCTTTTTCTCCAGAAAAGCTCTTTTACTCCTGTCATCTTTATATGGATGCAGCATTTTCCGGAATTTATTCAACGCCGCTTTGCGTCCTGTCATCGGGATACCTTTTTCATAATTCAGGTTCAGACAATCCTGCAGATCCTGGTCCGGACTGCTGTAGCCTTCTCGTCTTTTGCCATTACTATCTATATAACTAAACTCATATTCTGTCAAATCATACGAATGGACTTCTCCATTATTGCTGTAATATATATGGCTCATATCTCTCTGACTCAAAGGACTGATATGCAGAGGTCTGTTCTCCTTCTTTGTATCACAGCATCGTGCTGACGGAGGACCATCCTCTCCTCCTTTGCACACCGCAAGCAAATTATGATATTGAAGTTCATTTTCAGGAACTCTGGCTTCATAATGTTCAATTTTTGTATCCTGGGCATCATTAATCCGGCGCATACAATATGCGCAAAGATATCCCTGCTCCTTCAGCAATGACTCCCGAAGTTTCTTCTTTACATCTGCATCCATATCATCAAAACTTGCATCCGGCTGATGACGATACCTGATCAAGTCTCCCGGCTCCGGCCCCTTCTTAATGTGAATCATAGACAAACTCCTTCATCCTCCAACATCCAGAGTAATTTGATTTTCAATTACTTCCACGGCGTCATCTCCCAGGATAGCCCTCATTTTATTTAACTGTTTTTGTGCCTTATCAAAATCTCCAATATCCACTGCAAGATCAAAGTTTTTCTGCAGTTCCAGTATTTCATCCGGCCTGACGTTGACATCCATTACTCCAAGCAGTATTTCTTCAACAGTCCTGCCGTATGTTGTTCCCTGCGGCTGATAAAGCTGATAATGATCCAGTATCCAGACATTTTCTCCTGGAACATTCGCCAGAACACTGGGTGAATGGGTTGTCATCACAAACTGTATATTAGGGAAAATACGGGTCAGATCACCGACAATCTTTTTTTGCCACGACGGATGCAGATGCAGATCGATTTCATCGATCAATACAATTCCCGGTGTTTCCAGTATTCTGTCCAGTAAATCCGGATTCAGCAAAGCCATCCTGTACGCAATATCAGCAACCAGGCTGATAATTCCCTTTTCCCCATCACTCAGCATCCTGACCGGAAATTTTTCTGTTTCATTATTCCTGTAAATATAAATTACCAGTTCATGACTTTTAACCTCATATACAAACTTCGCATCTGTTACTGAAGTATCTGCACTCAGATAACATTCTCGCAAAGCCTTTTTTACAGCCTCTAATTCAGCAATCGGCTCTCCTTCCTGAAGCTGGATATAGGTCATATCTTCAAACCACTGCAGCATCTGTTTTTCATTGGATTGTGCGGCAATACAATCCATATACCCCATCTGCCGGTTCAATTTCTCACCTTTCTGATGCAGGGTTCTGTTTCTTTTCTGAAGCCATAACCGTCCTGTTCCGTAATACGCTGTCAGAGGAAGCACACACCCCGCTCTTCCTGCGCGCACTTTTTCCTGCAATTCTCTGGCATAATCAGCAATATACTTTACATTTCCATATGTGGTACGACGGCCTTTTCCGTTTAATTCTCTCTGCCAGGCAATGACTTTTCCAGATACGCCGGCACTTTCCTCATCTTCTTCCACTGTCGCTTCCGCATATACCTCAACAGGAAACTGCTCCTGAGGCTCAATGCGGTTCCCGGCAGAAATCATCCGGCAATGAGCATCCTCCGCCAGAATTGAACCGCTCTTTATACTGTCAAATCCTGAAAGATATGCTCCCAGCGCAACAGCCAACGCATCCAGTATTGTAGATTTTCCCGCACCATTGATTCCTGTCAATATGTTACATTTCGGATTCAGACGCATTTCCAGATTTTCAAAACATCTGAAATTCCTGAGCTTCAGTTTATTAATTCTCATTTAACGCTCCTCCCCAAATGATACTGACAGATATTCTCTATGTGATATTTTGGCACCTGTTTTATATAGAATTGTACCATGAAAGGCAGGCGTTTACAACGAAATCTCTCTGATATTTTTCTAAATAGTCAGAGTGGGGAAAAACTATGGTCCTGATTTCCGGGACACAAAAGGCCCCTGAAAATACCCATTTTTCGGGATTTTCAGGGGTTCCTCATACAGTTCATCTGCGCCCTGACGGGCCTGATTCACTTAGTTTCCTGCCATCTGCTTCGCTACTTCCTCAGCGAAATTCTCT
>CANQUG010000114.1 GCA_947626985.1 uncultured Lachnospiraceae bacterium
ACCTCTGTTTCCGGATCCAGGATTTTTTTAATCAGAAGCTCGCAGGCGGTGTAGCCCTCCTGAAATTCCGGCTGGCTGACCGTGGTTATGGGGGGCGTGCACATATAGGAGATGGCGGTGTTGTCAAAGCCGATGGCCATAATATCCTGCGGCACGTGATAATGATAGTGCCGCGCCGCCCTCAGAACGGCCGCGGCGAAGGTGTCGGAGGCGGCGAAAAAGGCGTTGGGAACCGGCTCGGAGTTCAGCATCTGGCATACCGCGGAGTATGCCATCTCATAATTGATTTCCGGAAGATCCACCACCCAGTTTCCGGGAATCGTCAGGCGGGCCTCCTGGATCGCGTCGATATATCCCAGCTTTCGCTCTCTGGCATATTTGTAGGTGGAGGGTCCGTTAATAAACGCAATTTTATTTCTTCCCCGCGAGATCAGATATTCTGTGGCTGCTCTCGCGGCTTTTCTGTCGTCGATGCTCACATAGGGGAGATCGACTTCCTGGTTAAATTCCGCGCACTGAATGATCGGGACAATGGAGTTGATTTCCATCAGCAGATCAGCGCTTACATGGTTCAAAATGATAGCGCCTGAAACGCCGATCCTCCGGACCAGATCAAAAAAACCGGAAACGGAGCCCCGGTCCAGCGGCCCCTGATGAAACAGCAAATGAAATCCGTGGGAGTTGGCGGATGAGAGGATCCCCTGTATCAGCTTCTCATAAAAAGGATTTCCGTCGGGGATGCAGCAGAGGAGGATGGGCCGTTCCCTGGGACAGGGCGGCGCGGCGGCCGGTATCTCGCAGCCCAGTCTTATCATGGCGTCATGAACTGTCTGAACGGTCTGTTCCGTCACCAGATCGTATCTCTGATTGATTACCCGTGAAACCGTGGCGGGAGATACCCCGGCTTCTTTCGCAATGGCGGATACGGTAGTCTTTGATTTTCCCGGCATATCATGTTCCACTTCCTTTCATTATTCTTTCAGATTAATATACAACAGTTGGAGAGAAAATGCAATATTTGTTTCAAAAGATAATGAAATATTTCTGAAACATAAGACGCTTCTTGTCAAAAATGGTTAAAAATGTCCTGAAACAATTATAAAACAGAGAGAAAATTTAAAAACGGGAGAATAATGCTTGAAACGAATGTGAAACAATGCTACATTTATTTCAGAAAAAACAGACGAAACGTCGGGCGGAAGAAAGAAAGGAGCAGGACATGAAGACAGGAATCATTGGATGCGGAAAGATTGCGCAGGTAAGACATATCCCGGAGTATCTGGAGAATCCCAATGCGGAGATCGGCGGGTATTATGACTTTAATCTCTGGCGGGCGCAGGAGCTGGCGGAAAAGTACGGCGGAAAGGTCTATGAGTCGGTGGACGAGCTTCTGAGCGATCCGGACATAGACGCTGTCAGCGTGTGCGTCGCCAACGTCGCTCACGCGGAGGTGACCATAAAAGCTCTCAATGCCGGAAAACATGTGCTTTGTGAAAAGCCCATGGCGACCACGATCGAGGACTGTGAGGCGATGGTGAAAGCGGCCGAGGCCAATGGAAAATATCTGATGATCGACCAGAATCAGAGATTCGCGAAGGCCCACGCGGAGGCAAGGCGCCTGGTGAGCGAGGGAATGATCGGGAAAGTGGTGACATTCCGCACTGTTTTCGGACACAGCGGGCCGGAGACATGGAGCGCGGATAAGGGAACCGGCAGCTGGTTTTTTGACAAAAAGAGAGCTTCCATGGGGGCGATGGCGGATCTGGGCGTGCATAAAACGGACCTGATCCAGTATCTCCTGGACAGCAGAGTGGCTGAGACAAGAGCAGTGATCACCACCCTGGATAAAAAGGATCCGGAGGGAAATCCGGTGAGCGTGGATGACAATGCCATCTGTATCTATACCATGGAAAACGGGGTCATCGGAACCATGACCGCCAGCTGGAGCTACTATGGAAAAGAGGATAATTCCACCGTTCTCTACGGCACCGAGGGGATTATGAATATTTACAGCAATCCGGATTATTCCATTGAGGTGATCAAGAGGAACGGGGACAGGATCCTGTTTGACCTGGATAAGATTCAGACCAACAGCTTTCAGACGAAGACGGGGATCATTGACGCCTTCGTGGACGCGGTGGTAAATCATCATGAGCCGGTGATTTCCGGAAAAAGCGTTCTTTCCGCAATGCGGGCGGTATTTGCCAGCATCAGAGCCGCCGAAACCGGCAGCAGTGTGAAAGTTGAGCTGAGTTAAATTCCCGCAAAGTATGAAAACCTGTGGTGAAAGTACAGGAGAAAAACGAAAGTACAGGAGAAAAATGGATTCCGGCCGCAGGTTCGTCCGGTTCCTGCCGCCCTGTTTTTCGCCGGAACTCTGAAGCCGGGAGACAGCCGGAACACGGAACCGGCAGCCGGAATCTCAGCAGTACTCTGAAACAAAGGACCGCCGGCCACAGAACCGGCGGCCGGAATTCATGCAAAATGAGAGGACAGTTATTTCAGCTTCAGTCCGTCTTGAAATGCTTCCCCGACACGTTCGGAAACCTTATAATAGCCATGAGTATACGGATCGAAGGCGATGGCGTTTACCAGGGACATATCCAGCTTTCCGTCGGGCATAACGCTCTCGTCGGCGGTAACATTTACCACTTTGCCGATGACGCCGCAGCCGTATTCGTTGGTCTGATATTCAATAAACCGGCATTCCAGGCAGAGAGGAAATTCGTTGATAACGGGAGCATCCACGGTTTCGGCTCTGCTTGCGGTAAGGCCGGTTTTTTCCAGTTTGTCCGCAACCTTATTTCCGGACGCGACGCCAAAATAATCTGCTTCCGTTACATGGGCGGAATCGGCAATGCTTACCGTAAACGCCCCTCTTGCCTTTATATTCTTTACGGTCTTATGACTTTCCGTCAGATTCAGAACGACCGTGTCCCGTTCCTGCATGGTTCCCCAGGCCGCGTTCATCACATTTACGCTTCCGTCCTCATTGTAGGTGGCAATCATCAGCACCGGCATGGGAAAAATGCCTTCTGTGATCTTTAATTTTTTTCTCATAATCAAACCTCTTTTCCATGGATGATATATTGACAACAGTATGCCGCCGGATATAATTATATTCATTGGCAAAAAAAATTCAAGTACTGGCATTTCGGTAAGATACTATATTACAGGAAAGCGTTATGATAAAAAAATAGTTTCAGGTGGTGAGGTTCAATGAGCTGAAACGCTGTCTGAAAACCGTTTCCGATAAAACCTTAAGTATGAATCTGAAAGAGCTGGAGGCAGACGATCTGATCATACGCAGGGAATATCCCCGGATTCCGCTCAGGGTGGAATATTCTCTCACCGAAAGAGGAAAATCCCTGGTGGAAGTTCCGGACCAGCTTTACGCATGGGGAGAGAAGAACAGACGGGCCGCTGTCCGGCCTTCTTCCGGCTCCCCCGATGAAAAAAATTTATAAACAGAGGTGACAGTGATTATGAAGGAAAACGTAAAAATCGCGGTAGTGGGTCTCGGCGGTGTGGGCGGTTATCTTGCGGGTATGCTTGGAAGATCCCACTCTCAGGTGACATTTGTGGCGAGAGGCGAGCGCCTGCAGGCCATTCGGAGGAACGGGCTCACCCTGCACAGCGATTACCACGGCGAGATAACCGTGAAGCCCAAAGACGCAGTGACGGCAGAGGAACTGGATGCGCAGGATGTGATCTTTCTCTGTGTGAAGAATTATTCCCTGGAGGAGGCCTGCAGGCAGATTGCCCATGCCGTAAAAGAGGATACTATTGTTGTTCCGGTGATGAACGGCGTGGATCCCGGCGAGCGGACGCGTTCCTGGCTGAAAAAAGGAATTGTGGTGGATGCGCTGATTTATATTGTTGCCTTTGCCAACAGCGATTTTTCCGTGACACAGCAGGGAGACTTTGCCAGGCTGGAGATCGGTCTGATCCATGAGGACGGACAGGGGAAAAGAGCGCTGGAACAGATTGATCAGATCCTGTCGGCTGCGGATATCGATCATAATATGGCTCAGGATATTCAGCGGGAGATCTGGCGCAAATATATTCTGAACTGCGCGTTTAATGTGACGACGGCGTATTACAACTGCCCCATCGGAGATATCCGCAGTGATAAAACCCGCGCGCAGGAGTATGAAGCCCTGGTGCGGGAAGCTTATCAGGTGGCGCTGGCCAAAGGCGTCCGTGTGACGCAGAGCCATATCGACGCCATTATAGAGCGCTTCTATCATGAGTATGCCGATAATGCTTCCAGTTCGCTTCAGAGGGACGTCAGCCGGCACAAACAGTCGGAGCTGGAAACATTCAGCGGATATCTGGTGCGGGAAGCCGAACGGCTGGGCGTGTCCGCCCCTGTATCCCGGCGGATGTATGAAGGTCTGCGGGAAGCATGTGTGTAAAAGCGGAACCAGCACTCTGTATCCATGCAGCGCAGACAGTATGGTCTGCGGGAAACATGTATGTAAAAGCGGAACCCCGGGGCAGCGATGATTACAGTGAAAGGCGGCGGGAGAATGGAACGGATACTGAATGAGGAACAGATGGAGGCTGTAACGTCCACAGAGGGATTTGTGCGTGTGATCGCCGGGGCGGGTTCCGGAAAGACCCGGGCGCTGACCCACCGCTTTGCCTTTCTGGTAAACGAGCTGGGGACCCTGCCTGAGAACATTTTGTGCGTTACCTTTACAAACAAGGCCGCCAATGAAATGCGGCAGAGGATTCATAACCTGATCGGGGACCAGGACACCGGCTACATCAATACCTTCCACGGCTTCTGCGTGTCCGTGCTTCAGGAGGACAGCTACGCCGTACAGTATCCCAGAAATTTTCTGGTGCTGGACAACAGCGATATCGATTCTATGCTGGGAATCATTTACGAAGAGCGGGGGCTGACTCTCCGGGACAGGACCTTTTCCAGCGCAAGGGATATGATCGAGATTCAGAAGCTATTCAAAAAACCGGAATATTATCTGGACATGATCGGTATGTCTCTGGAAGCGCTGCACGAAAAATATCTCAGCGCCGCCGCCACGGACGAAATTATTTTTTACGGATATCTGTACCAGGAAAAAAAGTGCTTCGGACTGGATTATAACGATCTGATCAAATTTACGCTGTACATTTTTTCACAGAATCCGGAAATCCGGCTGAAATGGCAGAAACGGCTGGAGTACATCATGATCGATGAATTTCAGGACATCGACAGTCTGCAGTACGAGCTTATGGAGGCGCTGTGCGGTTATCATAAGAATCTGTTTATTGTGGGCGATCCGGACCAGACCATCTATACATGGCGGGGCGCGAATGTGAAGTATCTTCTGGATTTTGACCGGCAGTTTCCCGCTGTAAAAACGATTATGATGATGAAAAATTACCGCTCCACATCCCGGATTCTGGCAGCGGCCAATTCTCTTATCGAGAAAAACAGGCAGCGGATCAAAAAGGATCTGATCCCCGTTCTCGGCGGCGGCGAAACGGTGCTGTTCCATTCGGCCGGAAATACCGACAAAGAGGCGGAGTGGATAGTATCTCAGATGCAGGAGCTTCACGGTCAGGGCGTAAACTACCGGGATATGACGGTTCTCTACCGGGCTCATTATGTGACGCGGGCGGTGGAGGAGGCTCTGCTTCATGAAAAAATGCCCTATCATATTTACAGCGGCGTGCCTTTTTTCGGCCGGGCGGAGATCAAGGACGCCCTCAGCTACCTGCGTATGATTATTTCTCAGGATGATCTGTCCTTCCGCCGCATTGTGAATGTTCCCAAACGCAATATCGGCAGGCGTCGCATGGAATTTCTGGAAAAGTACAGCGAAGAAAACGGCTGCACGCTTTATACCGCGCTGAAGAGAACACTGGAGGATGATATTTTCAAGGGCACCAGAGCCGGAGAATTTGTGCGGCTTATCGATGATTTTTCCATCGGCTGCGAGCACCGCGGCGTATCCGATCTGCTTTCCTCCATTCTGGACAAAAGCGGCTACGAGATGATGCTCCGCACGGAGGGCAGTCAGGAACGTCTGGATAATCTGGCGGAGCTGAAGCAGTCCGTCCATGACTATGAAATCACCTGCGGCGAGGAAGCGGCGGCGGGGGATTATCTGGCTCATGTGGCTCTTTTTACCAACAGCGACAAGGCCGACGACTCTGACAAAATAAAGCTGATGACCGTTCACGCGGCCAAGGGCCTGGAGTTTCCCTATGTGTTTCTCTGCGGCATGAACGAGGGTGTTTTTCCCTCCCGGAAGGTGAAGGATCTCAGGGGGATGGAGGAGGAGCGGCGGCTTGCCTTTGTTGCCATGACCCGGGCCCAAAAGCGGCTGTATCTTTCCGGAGCGGAGGGACGCAATTTTGACGGTTCGCCCCGCTATCCCTCACGTTTTGTGCTGGACATAGACAGCGGCCTTCTGGAATATACAGAAAAGCCCAATGAAGGCCTCATCGCGGACGCCAGAGATTATATCAGATACAGTGAAAAATATCTTCCCGAGAACCTGGAAAGCACCCTGCTGCCGGCGGGGACCCGGGTCCGTCACGAATATCTGGGGGAGGGGACCATTATGGATCTGGACGCCGGAAAAGGCGCCTATCTTGTGCGGTTTGATTCCCTTCCCACGCCCAGAACGATCTCCTTCCGGGTGAAGCTTGCGCAGATATAAAGGAACGGTTATTTCCTGTTTTTTGATTTCTGCAGGCAAATTCGATAAAAACAGCCAAAAGAGGTTTGTCAGGTTAAGAAAGGAAACAGGAGATGTACGCAGAGTACCATTCCTGTTTCCTTTTTTGGGTTTTGGGGCTGCCCGGGATGTGGTCAGTTTTCAAGAAGCCCGGCCGGCGTCAGACGGTATACCTTATCGCATACCTCTTCTATATATTTTCTGTCGTGGGAGATGCTGATCACAGCGCCGGGAAATTCTCCGATCATTTTGCGGATGACCGGTCCGGACAGGGGAGAAAAATTCCTTGTGGGTTCATCCAGGATCAGGACATTGGCGCCGGACATGCTCATTTTCAAAAGGAGTACTTTTGCTTTCTGGCCTCCGGACAGTTCGCTTATGGGGCGTTCCATTTCGTCTGCAGTGTATTTCAGCGATCCGAGATATGTTCGGATTTTGGTACGTTCTTCTTTTTCACCGGATCTGTCCAGGTATTCCACCGGCGTCATTTTAAGATTCAGGAGCTCCGGATAATTTTGGGGCATATATTCTGCGCGGATATCGGTCCTTTTCAGAAGCTCGTCCGCGATTTTTCTCAGAAGCGTGGTTTTTCCCGCGCCGTTGGCTCCCACAATGCAGATTTTCTCAGCGCCCCGGATTCTGAGAAAAATATCCTTTGCCAGAAGGCGGGGTTCCTCTGAGCTTCCGGGGGTCCATAGTTCCTTCAGACTGTATTCGATGACTGTCTTTCCCGATGGAATACGGGAGTTTTCATCTCCCAGTCTGAAAAAAATGGCCTCCTCCTGCTCCGGCATTTCCGTCATGTTTTCGTCTTCCCGTTCGAAGCGTTTGCCCATGGATTTTACGGTATGCATTTTATCCTTCAGATTTTTCGCCGTTCCCGGAGCCTGTCTTGAGACGTCCGACAGGGCGTGCTCCACGCTTTGACGGATGCGCCTGTATTTTTCATCCCGGAGCTTTTTTTCTTTGCGGTCGCTGATGGCCTGCTGTTCCTGCCGCTCAAAATTATGGAGACGCTCTTTCACATAACTGCGGTAGGGCATTTTTGCCACGGTGTATCTGCTTTTGGTTTTTCGCCGGATCTGTTCAAGGTGCACCACCATATTTGCCGTGTGCTCGATCAGAGTCTCATCATGGGAAATATACAGCACGATCTGTTTCCAGTCATTGATCAGTCTTTCCAGCAGCTCCAGGGTGGCGATATCGATGTCATTGGAGGGTTCATCCAGAAGGAGGACCGTGGGTTCCCGCAGGAGGAGCTTCATGAGCTGGGCTTTGACTTTTTCCCCGCCGGAGAGGCTGCCAAGTGTCTGATCTTTATAGAAAAAATCCGTTTTTACGCCAAAATCCCCTGCCATGGAAGCCAGGTCCTTCGGCGTCTGATTCCAGAAGGATTCATCCTCCGAAAAAAATTCACAGAGAGTTTTTTTCTCCTCCAGCTCCGGCAGTTCCTGGGGAAGGTATCCCAGACGTTCTTTTCCCAGCGTCCGGATTCCCGCGGCCTCCGCGTACTCCTCGATGGATGCGGGATCATAAATCCATTTCATCAGGGTGGATTTTCCGTCTCCCTCCTCGCCGATGATTACGGCCTTGTCGCCGTCATTCAATACCAGACTGAAATTTTCAATGATCGTTCGAAGATCTTTTCTGTGAGAAATAGTAAGTTCATTTATCTGCAGCATTTCATCCGCCTTTCTGCCTGCAAAAAAACAAGCCTGTTTTATGCACGCAAAAACAGACTCGCAGAAAAAGAGCTTTATTTATCCGGAAGGATAAGAATAAAGGAAATCATCCATGCGATTCTTTAATTTAAGCGTACACATACCGGATGCTCCCGGCAGGATATTCCCCGGGAACAGACAGCATAAAAAAGCCTGTTCAGACAGGACTTATCAAACTATATGTGTCACTTAAATCAAATTATCTGCCGATCATTTCCTCACCTTACACTTACCGTGTTCTTTCTTTTTTATTTTTTTCCATTTTCAGATGGAGTTCCGATACCGCGGCGCTGAATCTGTATCAGGGCCCTGGCCTGCGTTTATTCAGTATCCCGGTATCTGCGCCCGTGTTTGTTCAGCTTTATGTCCGTTTGGATGGCCATGCTTTTTCGGGCGGTATTATTATACCATATGGAGGCGGGGTTTGTAAATCGTTTATAACAATTCTGATAAAAATGGTGTGATACGGGTAAAATTGCGGAAATTCAAGAAGTTAAAGGTTATTGACAAATAACATGTTATATGTTCTAATAAAAATAGTTGTGCCTGATAAAGAAGCTTTTTATGCAGAATGAGAGATTTGAACGGAAAGCAAACGCATATGTGCGGTAAATTATTAGAAAGCTGTGAATTTATGAAACGATTAAAAAGCAAACGTCTTTATGCATTATTTATCTTTTTTGTAATAATCGTATTTTTTTTGGCGATCTATGTATATTCAATTATGACAGGAAATATCCTCGAAGATGCAGCAGTCGACAATATCAGGGAAGTTGCTGTGCATGATCGTAATACGATTACTATGTTTATTGAATATAGCTGGAAAAACCAGCAGCGCATAGGCGAAAGACTGAAACGAAACAGTCAGAACCTTAAAACTGTAAGCCAGATAAACGAATATCTGGGACTTGAAGCGTATGAATCAACATTCGATAAAGTCTATCTGCTTATGGAAGACGGTTCCTA
>CANQUG010000115.1 GCA_947626985.1 uncultured Lachnospiraceae bacterium
TTGCTTTTGCCGGTGCTGCTGACGTGATGGGCGTTTCCAGTGAAGACGATGCGCAGGCGCTTGTAAATGAAGTACGTTATAGAAAGGTAAAATTTTTCTCAAACACATTGTTGTTTGCGGAAATCCAGCTTTTTGCAGTCAGGGTACAGGCAATAAAAGTTATCGCCTCCGTCAAAAGATCCGGATAGCCGTCTGTAATTTCTGCAGCTGCTGAAATTATTTTTCCCGCCCCTGTTTTTAAGAAAAATTCATTTTCAGAAGGCCTGATTTCCCGGGAATTTACGGACCTTCACAAAAAGTTCACAAAGAATTAGCACTCACCTATTGACAGTGCTAACAAAACATGTTATATTCCTCCTAGAACAAGAAAATACAATACTCTATAAACTTGATTACAAGTCCTGAGGCAGCGGAAGAGGGGGAACTCTTTTGCCGCCCGGATTATAAAAAATGAAAGTACATCCGTGCGTTTCATCAAAAAATGAGACTACATCCGTGCGTTTCATCAGAAAAATGAAAGTACATCCGTACGTTTCATCAGAGAAGGAGGAGCGTTTATGAATATCAGTAAATTTACCCAGAAATCCATACAGGCCGTTCAGGACCTGGAAAAAGTGGCCTATCAGTTCGGAAATCAGGAGATCGAGCAGGAGCATCTTCTCTATTCTCTCCTTCATCAGGAGGACAGCCTGATTCTGAAGCTGATCGAAAAGATGGAGATACAGAAGGACTATTTTCTGAATGTGGTGGAGAAGGCTCTGGACGCCAGGGTGAAGGTGTCCGGCGGAGATCTCCGCTTCGGCCAGTATCTGAACAAGGCGCTGATCAGCGCGGAGGACGAGGCGCGGGCCATGGGAGACGAGTACGTGTCCGTGGAGCATCTGTTTCTGTCCCTGCTGAGGCAGCCCAGCCCTTCTGTTCAGAAAATATTCAAGGAATTCGGCATTACCAGAGAGCGTTTCCTGCAGGCGCTTTCCACAGTGAGAGGAAATCAGAGGGTGGTGAGCGATAACCCGGAAGCCACCTATGATACATTGAATAAATACGGCGAGGATCTGGTGGAGAAGGCGGCGAACCAGAAGCTGGATCCGGTGATCGGCCGTGACAGCGAGATTCGGAATATTATCCGCATCCTTTCCCGAAAGACGAAGAACAACCCGGTTCTGATCGGCGAGCCCGGCGTCGGCAAGACGGCGGCCATCGAGGGCCTTGCCCAGCGGATCGTGGCCGGCGACGTGCCGGAGGGACTGAAGGATAAAAAAATATTTGCCCTGGATATGGGAGCCCTGGTGGCCGGGGCCAAGTACAGAGGCGAATTTGAGGAACGTCTGAAGGCCGTCCTGGAAGAGGTGAAGAAGAGCGAGGGCAATATTATCCTCTTTATCGATGAGCTTCACCTGATCGTGGGGGCAGGGAAAACCGACGGCGCCATGGACGCGGGAAACATGCTGAAGCCCATGCTGGCCAGAGGAGAGCTGCACTGTATCGGCGCTACGACGCTGGATGAATACAGGAAGTATATTGAGAAGGACGCGGCTCTGGAGCGGCGTTTCCAGCCCGTCCTGGTGGACGAACCCACAGTGGAGGATACCATTTCCATCCTCAGAGGACTGAAGGAGCGCTACGAAGTGTACCACGGCGTGAAAATCACGGACAGCGCGCTGGTGGCGGCGGCTTCTTTGTCCCACCGTTATATTTCCGATCGTTTCCTTCCGGACAAAGCCATCGACCTGGTGGACGAGGCCTGCGCTTTGATCAAGACGGAACTGGATTCCATGCCCACCGAACTGGATGAACAGCGCAGAAAGATCATGCAGCTGGAGATCGAGGAGTCCGCTCTGAAAAAAGAGACGGATAATCTGAGCAAAGAGCGGCTGGAGGACCTTCAGAAGGAGCTGGCGGAGCTGCGGGATTCCTTCAATACGCAGAAAGCCCAATGGGATAATGAAAAGCACTCTGTGGAGAAGCTTCAGAAGCTGCGTGAGCAGATCGAGGATGTGAACCGCCAGATCCAGAAGGCGCAGCAGCAGTACGATCTGGAAAAGGTGGCGGAGCTTCAGTACGGACAGCTTCCCCGTCTTCAGAAGCAGCTGGAGATCGAGGAGCGCAGCGTGAAGGAGAACGACCGCAGGCTGGTACATGAGGCAGTGACGGACGACGAGATCGCCAGGATCATTTCCCGCTGGACGGGAATCCCGGTGACGAAGCTGACGGAAGGGGAGCGGACGAAGCTTCTTTCCCTGGAGGATCAGCTTCACGAGAGAGTGGTTGGCCAGGACGAGGGCGTGCGCCGGGTGACGGACGCGATTCTCCGTTCCAAGGCCGGGATCAAAGACCCCACCAAGCCCATCGGCTCCTTCCTTTTCCTGGGGCCTACCGGCGTGGGAAAGACCGAGCTTGCCAAAACCCTTGCCCAGAATCTTTTTGACGACGAGCAGAACATGGTGCGGATCGATATGAGCGAGTACATGGAGAAATATTCCGTGTCCCGTCTCATCGGAGCGCCTCCCGGATATGTGGGCTATGAGGAGGGCGGCCAACTCACCGAGGCTGTGAGGAGAAAACCCTACAGCGTGGTTTTGTTTGACGAGATCGAAAAGGCCCATCCGGATGTGTTCAACGTGCTTCTGCAGGTACTGGACGATGGACGGATCACCGACTCTCAGGGCCGGACGGTGGACTTTAAGAACACGATCCTCATCATGACCTCCAATATCGGCTCGCCCTATCTTCTGGACGGTATCCAGGAGGACGGAACCATCCGGAAGTCCGCGGAGGATCAGGTGATGAACGATCTGCGGAATCATTTCCGTCCCGAGTTCCTGAACAGGCTGGATGAAATTATTTTGTTCAAACCCTTGACAAAAGAGAATATTGGTATGATAGTAGATTTACTGGTAAAGGATCTGGACAAACGCCTTTCCAGTCAGGAGCTTTCCCTGGAGCTCACCCCGGAGGCCAAAGCCTGGGTGGTGGAGAGCGGGTACGATCCGGTATACGGCGCAAGACCTCTGAAGCGTTTCCTTCAGAAAAATGTGGAGACGCTGGCCGCAAGGAAGATTCTTTCCGGCGGCGTTCATGCGGGGGATACCATTGTGATGGACCTGGAGCAGGGAGCACTGATCGCAAAAGTAAAGGAAGAGAACAAATGATTCCCAAGGACCCCATGATCTTATTAAGCTATGTGAATACCCAGCTTCGGGACTACTATGAGTCCCTGGAGGCTCTGTGCACCTGCCGCGGGCTTCGGAAGAAGGAACTGGTGGAGAAACTGCGCTCCATTGATTATGAATATGATGAAAAGACGAATCAGTTTGTGTGAGCGGCGGCGCAGGAAAAGGAAAATGGATATTTCATGACGTAACCGAGCAAGGATAGTGAAAACTCCCGGATTTCCGTATGAAAACGGTTGTCCGGGAGTTTTTTGTGAAAAGTTCCGACTTAAATTGCTATTTTTTTTGTCCTGTGCTATATTTATAAGAACATGCGGAAGCCGGATGTGAAATGCGGCAGCGCGGGCATGCATAAGAAGGGAAGTACAGGAAAAAAATAATCTGTGATTTCAGGAGCAGGAGGCAGGAAAAATCCGGCTGCGGCTGCATCAGTCAGGAGGTATGACGATGATCGTAACAACAACGCCTTCCGTGGAGGGAAGGACTATTCAGGAATATAAAGGAATTGTGTTCGGAGAAGTGATCTCCGGTGTGAATGTGCTGAAGGATTTCGGCGCGGGCCTGCGCAATATGTTCGGCGGACGAGCGGCAGGCTACGAGGAGGAGCTGATGAAGGCACGGGAGGAGGCTCTGGCCGAGATGGAGGAACGGGCGGCCCGCATGGGAGCCAATGCCATCGTGGGTGTGGACATCGACTACGAGGTGCTGGGTTCGGATAATGGAATGCTGATGGTGACGGCCAGCGGAACTGCCGTGACAGTGAGGTAGGATGCCTATGACAAACAGGGCGGACGGACGGGAATTTCTTTCCTTTGTGCTGGAGAATCTGTACAGAAGAATTGCGGAGATCAATCTCTCTCTGGAACAGGGTCAGAAGGAGATTGAGGACATGCATGAGTACTACTGGGAAAATTATACGGAAATGGACCAGTACGGCTATGAGGATTTTGACAATCAGCAGGCGCTTCTCCATCAGATCAATGCCAATCAGGAGCAGCTTCTTCTGAAAAGGCGCTTCCGGAAGATGCTGGATTCTCCCTTCTTCGGGAGAGTGGACTTTCTCTATGAGGGGGAGGAGGAGCCGGAGATTTTTTATATCGGCATCGGGAATTTTGCCCAGAAGGCCGGCGGGATCCCTCTGGTATACGACTGGAGAGCGCCGGTGAGCGGACTGTTTTATGATTATGACAAAGGTCCGGCTTCGTATACGGCGCCTCTGGGCGAGATGAAAGGGGAGATCACATCCAAGTGGCAGTATAAGATCCGCGGCGGGAAGATGATCTACGATTTTGAAAGCGATATCAAGATCGACGATGAGATTTTGGCGGCGGAGCTGGGAGGCAGCGGGGAGGTGCATCTGAAGAATATCATCCGTACCATTCAGAGAGAGCAGAATGCGGTGATCCGCAATACCAGGGACCGGATTCTGGTGATTCAGGGAGCGGCCGGCAGCGGAAAAACATCCATCGCTCTTCACAGGATCGCATATCTCCTCTATCACGACAGGGAACATCTCAAATCCTCCAATATTCTGGTGCTCTCGCCCAACAGTGTGTTTTCCGATTATATTTCTCATATTCTGCCGGAGCTGGGAGAGGAAAATATCCAGGAGATGAGCTTTGACCTGTTTGCCTACCGGGAGCTGAAGGATGTGGCCGCGGACTGCGAGGACCGCTGCGATGAGATCGAGAGGAAGCTTCGTTATCCGGAAAGGGAGGATTTCTGCAGGGAAAAACAGTCCGAAGAATTTCTGAATCATCTGGAAGGCTTCGTGATGAAGCTGGAGGATGAGCTGATGGTGTTCAGGGACGTGAAGTACAGAACCTTCACGATGGACGAGGACCGGATCATCGAGCTTTTTTATTTCCGGTTTCAGGAAATTCCCCTGCTGTCCCGGATGGACGCGGTGGCGGAATATTTTATTGATGAGATCGAGACTCTTTCCGGAACGGATCTGCCGGAGGAAGAGCAGCTGTTTCTGATGAAGAAGTTTCAGAAAATGTATGAGACGACGGATCTTTATGTTCTGTACAGCGGGTTTCTGGAACAGGAGGGCTTCGGGGCCCTTCCCGATGTGCCATTAGAGAAGCGGCATCTGCGGTACGACGATGTGTACCCTGTGCTGTATCTGAAGTACCGGCTGAAGGGCGGACGGGAGCATTCCGGCATCCGCCACCTGGTCGTGGATGAGATGCAGGATTATTCCAGACTGCAGTACCTGATCCTGCAGAAGATGTTTCCCTGCAGGATGACCATCCTGGGAGATAAAGCACAGACTATGGACGGAGAGCTTTCCGATGCGGTATCCTTTTTGCCCAAAGTGTTCGGCAAAGGAATCCGGTGCATCGTTATGAACAAGAGTTACCGGAATACTCTGGAGATCGCGGAGTATGCCAATCAGATGGCCGGGATCCGGGACATGGAGATTTTTCAGCGGCACGGTCTGCCGGTGGAGGAAAAACGGTTTTCCGGATTTGGGCAGGCCATGGAGGAGGTTTTAAGAGCGCTGGACCGGGTACGGGAGAAATATGAGACGTCGGCTTTGATTTTCCGGACGGAGAAGGACGCACTGAGGGCCAGGGAGTTTCTGAAGGAGAGGTGGGGAGAGAGATTTTCCTATCTGGACAGGAACAGCAGCGCTTTTGAGAAGGGTGTGACGGTGACCACATTTTATCTGGCCAAAGGACTGGAATTCGAATGTGTGTTTTCAGTGTTTCCCGGGGAGAAGGATGATCCGCTGACAAGGCAGGGGAGGTATATCGCGGCCACGCGGGCTATGCATGAGCTGCGGGTGTATGAATATTAGTACAGCGCTGCATGAATATCGAAGTAATAGGTGCCTGATACCCGCGTCAGCACAGGGCGGAAGAAGGAAGAGATGGGGTTCTATAGTATCAATCAGGGTTATGGAAATTTCAGGAGGTCTTATGAGAAATAAAAGAATGCTGATACTTTTTGGGGTGATGCTTGCTGCGGGCAGTATGACCACGGCCTGCAGCCGTTATAAACAGGAGGAAGTAGTTGAGGTTACGCCTACGCCGGAGCCTACGCCCACACCGGAGGCGACGCCTACGCCTACCATTTCTCCGGACGCGCAGACGACCACGTATACTTCTGCGAACAAAGCGGTGTCCATCGAGCTTCCGGACGCCACCTGGTCCAATCGCATCGATCAGGAGGACATGCTCAGCTTCCAGTCTCCTGAGGCGGGGGATATTCTGATCCTTCACGGAATAGGGGAGGAGGACATGTCGGTGGCCGTGTTCCCCAATACGGAGGATATGGCCATTACCCTGGAACAGGCGTCGGAGCTGGAGCCGGGGACGGACTTTGAGATTATGGATTACTCCTCCACGGATGTGAACGGCGTGGGGGTATACAGCTATACGGTTCATATGCTGCATCCGGAGAAAAGCGAGGGCTGTGTTTACGTTGTTCATAAGATTTTTGCGGGTTCCGATGAATATTATAATCTTACGGGTTCCGTAAAGCAGGAGAGCGCTCTGGCCGCGATTCAGGAGTCCATGAATACCTTCAGGATCCGGGGAAAATCTTCTCTGAAAGCGGCGGTGAAGTCCGGCGGGAAGGGAGGAAACGGGGAGGCTGCGTCTTCAGGATCTTCGGATCTTACTTCTCCTTCTTCCGATGAGATCAGCCAGGAGGCCATGAGCGATACGAATCTCAGCAGGACCATTTACCGGAATTCCGACGGTCACCCGCTGGTGATCCAGCCGGACGAGAACGGCAACTGGGTGGATAATCAGGGGAACGTATACGAGTTTTATACGGATGAGGATGTGTATGATCAGAACGGCGTGGATTATTATTACCACGGAGAAGCCGCTGATGTGTACTATATGCCGATGCCGGAGGAATAAAGAACGAAAAAAGCAGCCCATTCTGACTGCGGACCGGATCCCGGCGAAAGCCGGGATTTTCCTCTGTCTGCGGGATTTTTATGCTCCGCTGCGCAGAGAAGACTTTTTTATCATCGGCGGGGCAGTGTTTTCCATTTTGGGAGTTGTGGAAAAGGGCTGAGAGTGCTAAACTAAACTGATCATACTGAAAATGGGGAGGATTTGTGCCGCCTGAGGCGGCATGGAAACAAGTTTGATCATACTGACCAGGAGGAGGAAGCTATGGCGTCATATGAGGAATTTGCCAGGGTTTATGATCTTTTTATGGATAATGTAGATTATGAAGCGTGGGCGCGGTTTCTGACCGACAGGCTGAAGGAGCGGGGGATCACGGAGGGGCTGGTGCTGGATCTGGGCTGCGGAACGGGAACCATGACGGAGCTTCTGGCGGAAGCGGGCTACGATATGATCGGAGTGGACAACTCGGAGGAAATGCTTGCGGAAGCGATGGAAAAACGGGTGGAATCCGGTCATGATATCCTGTATCTTCTGCAGGATATGGAGGAATTTGAACTTTATGGCACAGTTCGGGCTATCGTCAGCGTCTGCGACTGTCTTAACTACCTTACGGAGGAGGAAGATCTCCTTCAGGTTTTCCGTCTGGCAAATAATTATCTGGATCCCGGAGGGATTTTTCTCTTTGATATGAATACGGTTTATAAATACCGGGAGGTGCTGGGAAACGACACGATTGCGGAGAATCGTCCCGAGGGCAGTTTTATCTGGGAGAACAGCTTTGATGAGGAGGATGGGCTGAATTTTTATGAACTGACGCTGTTTCTTCCGCGGGAGGACGGGCTGTATGAGAAGTATGAGGAGACGCACTGCCAGAGGGCTTATTCACGGGAGAAGATAGAGGAGCTTCTGAAAGAGGCCGGGATGGTTCTTTTGAAGGTATACGACGGGTACAGTCTGAATGGAGAGACTGAGACCAGCGAGAGGCTGCTTTTTATTGCTCAGGAGAGCGGGAAGAGTGCTCTGCAGAGATAGAGATTGGATGGAGTGTTCAATTTGCGAACGGGGCAGAGAGCGGGAGGAGCGTTCTGCAGAGATAGAGATTGGATGGAGTGTTCAATTTGCGAATACGGCAGAGAGCGGGAGGAGCGTCCTGCCAGAGACAGATTGGATGGCAGATTTCGGAAGCATGGCAGATGGGAGGAGAAAAAAGCATGAAGGATTATATTGTGAGGGCTACGGCGAAGGACAGTCAGATCCGCGCCTTCGCAGCGGTAACTACGGAAACTGTGGAGACGGCCAGAAGGGCGCACAATACCAGCCCGGTGGCCACTGCGGCCTTGGGAAGGCTGCTGACAGGCGGCGCCATGATGGGCGTGATGATGAAAGGTGAGAAGGATATTCTGACGCTGCAGGTCCATGCCGGCGGTCCATTAAAAGGGATGACCGTAACGGCGGACTCTCAGGGCCGTGTCAAGGGATATGTGGGGGAGCCGAATGTGTGTATTCCTGCCAATTCCAGGGGAAAGCTGGATGTGGCGGGAGCTGTGGGCGTTGGTTTTATGAACGTGATCAAGGATCTGGGACTGAAGGAGCCGTATATTGGACAGACGGTTCTTCAGACCAGTGAGATCGCGGAAGACCTGACCTATTATTTTGCCACCAGCGAACAGGTGCCCTCCGCTGTGGGGCTGGGCGTGCTGATGAACCGCGATAACACGGTGAAGCAGGCCGGAGGATTTATTGTTCAGCTGATGCCCTTTGCGGAGGAAAAGACGATCTCACAGCTGGAGAAGAATGTGTCAAAGATCAACTCCGTCACCAGTCTTCTGGAGGAGGGGCATACGCCGGAGAGCCTGCTTTCCACGGTTCTGGACGGATTTGAGGTGGAGATTCTGGATACGGTTCCCACGGAGTTTTACTGCAACTGCAGCAAGAGCAGGGTGGCAAAGGCGCTGATCAGCATCGGGGAGAAGGATCTGAAGGAGATGATCCGGGACGGGAAGGATGTGGAGCTGAACTGCCATTTCTGTAATTCTCATTATCTGTTCAGCGTGGAGGAATTGAAGGAAATTTTACGAAATTGCAGATAAGCGAGCGAACAAAGGGCAGATTAAGCGAG
>CANQUG010000116.1 GCA_947626985.1 uncultured Lachnospiraceae bacterium
TCCTGATATCCCGCCGCCTTCTCCCGCTTCATGGCCTCCACGGTCCCGGCCAGCTCCTCGTCCGTCACCCGCTCCAGTATCTTCAGGCGCCGGAGTGAAATCTCCTCAGAGGAACGGCTTTTCACATAATCCTCCGGTCCCATATGCCAATAGAAAAAAGAACCGTCATAATACTGCCGCACCTTCTGCGCGATCAGCAGCCCCTCCGGATCCAGATCCCCGGCATAATACACCTCTGTTCCCGTTTTTGCAAGAAGATCCAGAAGCAGAACGGAAGCAAGCCTGGGCTGACCGTTCATGCACATACAGGCATATGTCCCCTTTATCTTTTCATGAAGAAGGGAAAACACCGAAGGATTTTCTACTATATAAATACGGTTTCCCGCACACTCGGCCCCTTCCCAGCCGGCCATCACGGAGAGAGGAACCATCAGGGGCTCCCCCTCCTCCCGGAAGCCTTCCATTCCGGCATGAGGCATTCCGCCCTTTTTCCACGCCCGAACCCCGGAAACGGTCACATAATTGGATATATCGTCCCGTAGAATCCCCGCGGCCAGATACAGTCTCTGCTTCCGGAGGGCCGGAAAAATTCCGGTATTTTCCGGACAGCTGTTCCGTTTTTCCACAAACCACTGGACAATCTGGTACAACACCCGTCCTTCCGGCGTCCCCTCATCAAAACAGTGGGGATTTCCGGTCATCCTGGCGGCAAAAACCGGCAGATACTCCGCCTCCTCCCGGCAGCCGGGAAGAGAAGCAAGCACCTTTGCCCAAAAATTCAGAGCCTCCTCCAGCACGGAAGGATTCCGGGATGCGTCCCGGTATTTTCTCAGCAGATAAAAATATGCCGGAGATTTTTGCTCCCGGACTTCGCTCAGCCATTCTCCGGAGAGGCTCTCCTCCCATTTTCCGATTACTTTTCGAAAAACGGAGGAAAGCAGTTCCTCCTCCTGATTTTTCAATTCCTTCTTCCCGGCCATCTCCTCCCCGAAGTAAAGCCGCAGAAGCTCCTCCGGGGAAATTTCCCCAAACCTGCTCTCGCCCAGAGCTTTCTGAAAGCGGCCGGCAGAAATGCTCACGCTCTTCTGGCCGTGAAAGCTTTTCCGGAAAAAGCCTTCCAGCACCTCGATCTCCTCCGCCTTCACACCGCGCAGGATCACCGTTCCGGAAAAAGCGCCGTAGGAGGCGTACTTCTCCCGAAATCCCTTCAGCAGTCTTCCCAGTACAGGCTGTTCCCTGAAATAGGAAAGACATTCCTCAGCCGGCGATTTCCTCCCGGCGCCGTTCCAGTTCCTGTTCATCCTCCAGCATCTCCCTCATCCGGCCGTTCCAGAGATACGGCATCACTGTTACAAATCTGGCGTTCTCCGGGCGCAGAAGCTGATAAATAGCCAGCGCGTCCAGCGTATCGCAGTCTCCCCAGAGCACCTGGGAATTGATGATAAAATCAAACCCGAACTCCGTCATCAGGCGGAACATGTCCCGGATATTTTTGTTATCCACACCGGCAAAGGCCTCGTCCAGAGAAATCAGCCTGGGCGCGTCCTTCCTTCCGCCGTCGTACTTGGCAACCACCGCGGAGAACAAAGGCACATACATGGACATGGCCTTCTCCCCTCCGCTGAAGGTACCGAAAACGCTGTTGGTCAGCTCCCGCTGCTTCTCTCCCTTTTTCTGGGAAAACAGCTGAAACTCGAACCATTTTCTGTAATCCAGAGTCTCCTTCATCACCTGGTAGAAGGAAATCATTCCTCCGCTGTCCTGGGCCCGTCTCCGGGCCTCCTCCACCTTGGAGCGGAAATGGAGGGAAAGCTTTTCCGCTTCCTCCTCCCGCATGAGGCGGTAGTCCTTTTTCAGAAGCTCCACCAGCTCCCTGGTATCCAGCTGATCCTCGCTCTCCGCCGTTTTGCTTCGCCAGCGGAGGCTCAGGCGCAGTCCGCTGGAGGTATTCATGGCCCCCATCAGAGCGTTCATCCTGTCCACCCAGGCGTTGGATGCATTGATCTTTCCACGGATCCTCCGGCTCACGATATTTGACAGAATGTCCTCAAAAAGCTCCCGGTCCCCGTCCCGGATCAGCTCCTGCAGCTCCGCGATGTCCTCCTCCAGATGGCTCAGGAGCTTGTGGAAGGGAATCTCCACTCCCTGATACCTGGCCCGGATGTCCAGCCGTCTGGGAGAGGGATCTCCTCTGCCGGCGCCTTCCTCCAGTTCTCCGAAAAGCTCCTTCTGCATCAGCTGATATTCGTTCAGGAAGCTCCTGTTTTCAAAATAAACCCGGTTCAGTTCCTGATTCACAGCATCTCTTTTCAGCTCCCGGCAGTCCGCAGCCAGAAATCTCACCGTCTCGGAGGCGGAGGTTTCCGCTCCGCCGGGAAGGTCCACGTATGCCAGTCCCCGTTCCGCCTCATAGCAGGAGCCCAAATAGTCTCCTCTCCTGCCGGCTTCCTGAATTTTCGTCCGGTCCTGCTCCAGGAAATCCCTGGTCACACGGATCCGTTCCTGCGAGCGGGCACGCCCGGCCTCGCACTCCCGCAGCTGACGGGGATATTCCCGCAGCCAAGCCAGACAGGCGTCCAGTCTCCCCCGGATTTCCTCATAATCTGTCAGAGCAAGCTGTTCCAGAACGGAAGCGCGCTCCGTCTCCAGCTTTCTCAGCTCCTGCTCCAGACCGTTTTTCTCATAGCGGATCTGATCCAGATCCGCGTCCAGATCCTCCAGACGTTCCTTCAGCTCCTCCAGCCGGTACACCATCTGCAGATATGCCTCATGACCGGATTTCAGCTGATAAAAATGCTGACTGTAGGACCTGGCCGCGCTGTCCGCCTGCTCAAACACGGAGAGAGAACAGCCAAGATACAGCTTCTCCGCAATCTCCAGGGCCTCCCGCCTCATAGACTGCAGCTTCTGATTGACCTCCTGAAATTCCGCCCCTATACGGGCTTCCTCCTCCCGGAAACGGGCGTACGCATACTCCGCGTCCCGTTTCATGCGGAAAGCCTCCCTCAGATCCTCGTCTCCCGGAAAAGCCTCATATTCCTCCTCCAGAGTCCTCAGCCGCGCCGTCAGGCCGTCCATGTCCTCCGTAAGACCGCGGAGCTCCTGCTCCAGCTGCTCTATGGCGTCCCGGCAGGCCGCCATCTTCGCCTGACGGTTCCGCTCCCTGGCCATGGTGCCCAGAAAGCCGGCCTCATGCTCCCCGGTGACCGTTCCCGTCACCACGCCAAGACGATAGGTTCCGTCGGGCATGATCACAGCCGCCTCCTCCGGATTCTGAAAAATACTGTCCCCGCCGGAGCGGTAGGAAATATTTTTCAGAATGCCCACCAGCTTCTGGTTAAAGAAAAGATCGTTCACCGAATCATTAAAATCCAGCACCTCCAGAAGGCTTTGCTCCGCGCTTCCCTTCTGTACAAACAGATACCTGTCGCAGGATCCCCGGTCCATGGCCAGCACCTGCTCCCGGTACTGCTCGTCCACCACCAGCGCGTCCAGAATCCCCATCTGGAGCAGAGCCTCCTCCAGACGGTCGCAGGCCTCCTTATCCAGATTTCCCCCGAACTCCAGCACCTTATAGAGCTCATGATAGGGAATTCCCAGGTCATTCAGACGCTTCCTGTTTTTTATCACCGCTTCCGTGCGGGGAGGCTCCGGCTCCCTGTGATTTTCCCAGGCCTCCAGCTCCTGACGCTGTTCCTCCAGGGCGGCAAGGCACTCCTTCCGGGCGGTTTCCTTCCGGTGAAGCTCCTGCTCCAGAGCTCCCTTTCCGTTCAGCCACACATCCGCCACGTCATGGCGGACCCGGGCAAAATCCGAATCCTCTCCGTAATCCTCCGCAAAAAGGGAAATGGTCTTCAGCTGTTCCTTTGACAGCTTCAGTTCCTTATTATTCCCATTCCAGCTGTACAGCGCTTCCTTCCACTCGTTCTGAATCTGCACCAGGAGGGCTTCCTGCTCCCGCACCCGGCGGTCCGCCCCGTCCGCCTCCCGCTGCTTCTTTTCCTTTCTCCGGAGAAGCTCCTCCGCCTGAATGCGCTGAAGCTCCGCCTGACGGAGAATGCCCAGGCCTCTGGCGATGCCCTCCTGGGTCTTTTCCATCTGATCCTGGTGATAGGAAAAATTGTAGGATTTCCCCAGATTTTCCCGAAGCTCGCCGGCCAAGAAGGCATACTCCTCGAAGGCCATATCTCCGGCCTCGTCCTCCATCTCCTCCAGAAGCTCCTCCAGTTCCCGTTCCTTCAGATACCGGCGGTCCTGCTCCTCCTTCTCCCTTGCGGAAATATCGGTGTACTGCTCCTGCTTCGCATTCAGCTGCCGGTCCTTCTCCTGAAGGGATTTCCGGTTCCCGTCAATCCTTACGGACAGGTCCATTTCCCTGTTTTTCAGGGCTACCGCGTCGCTTTTGCTGAGAGAATCCCGCTCCTTCTCCATGGCGTCCTTCCTGGCGTCCAGATCGGTCTGGCGCTTTTCCAGTTCGGAGATGGTTTCCTCGCAGGCGCGGATGGTCTGCTCGTGCTCCCGCTCTTCTTTTTTCAAAGCGCTGAGCAGCTTCTGGTTTTCCTCCAGATTCCGCGCCTTCTCAAAAAGCGCAAGGCGGTTATATCTGTCCAGAACGCGATGGATCTTCAGGGCGGCCTGCCGTCCCTCCTGACGGGATTTCAGATTCATGGTCATGGTGTCCATATTTTCAATGGCCTCGGACATGGGGCGCAGCTCCTCGTCGGAAAGGGGCTGGAGGGATTCGCTGAGGATATCGTTGACCACAGTGGGCTTAAAATCCTTGGACAGCTTGGGGGTTCGAAGCTGAATGAGGAGATCCAGCATTTCTTTATATTCCTCCGCAGTTTCGAAGCCGAAGATCTGGCGGTTCACATACTCCATATAGTCCGTCTGCCGGTCAAAGATCTGCCCGCCCTCTTTCACACGGTTTTCCAGCTCCTTTTTGGACAGCGGCACCTTCTCGTCCGTTTCTCTGTACAGATAAAAATCCTTCCCCACCCGCCGGCCGTCGCTGAGGCTGAAATACCATTTGTCCAGAGGTTTGCCCCGCCTTGCCCGGATTCCCATGCCGATGGTGATGTAGGTATCGCTCTCCGCCCGCTTGAATTCCATATAGAGATAGGCGGTCCGTTCCTCTCTTCCGTCGTCCTCCTCCAGAAGATAGCTGCTCATCTTTCTGTCCCTGGAGCCGAAGGGGTCCAGGCGCTCCGGGCTGAGATTTCCGTCCAGGAGGAGAGGAACCACGCTCTGCATAGTAACGGATTTCCCGGAACCGTTGGAGCCCCTCAGAAGCATTCTCCCCTTCACAAAGGGAAATTCCTGCTCGTCATAATACCAGAAATTGATAAATCCGATCTTACTCGCCTGCCATCTGCTGTTCATTTTCCTGATTCTCCCCTCGCTTCAGAGCTTTTTTCTTCCTGCTTTTTCCGGAGCCGGCGCTTTTCTCCTCCGCCGCCCCGTCTCCCCGGAAGTCCCCGGGATAACGGCCCGACAGCTTCAGGGCGGAGGGATAGATCACCGCCTGATGATCCTCCTCCGTCCTTCCGGCAAAGGTCCAGTACTCCATCTCCTCCGTGATCTGCCGGGCAAATTCTCCTTCCGGCATGACCCGGAATTCCTTGCTGAAGCCGGCGCCGAACTCTCTTTTTACCTCCCGGAGCATTTCCTCAAACTCGGTGACGCTTACCCGGATCGTCTCGTCGCTGCCGCAGCTCCACCGGCCGGAAGCAATCCTTTCCCGGATCTTCCTAAAGCACAGCAGAAGAATATCCGACAGCGCGCTGCTGCCCGGAAAGCTTTTGCCCAGGCGGCAGTCCTCTCCCTGCATAAAAAAGGCGCTCCCCTTATGGATGTGAATCTGACAGTCAAACATGGCCTCCAGATCCTCCGTCAGGCGTCTTCCGTAATATTTCAGGTATTCAAAATCCTCCAGGGAGCCCCTGTCCTTGTACATCCCCGGGGAAAACAGCAGTCTCTTGTAAACTCTGTGCCGTCTCAGGATGCCCCTGTCCTCGTCCATCTCAAACCATTCGCTCTCGCCGAAATCCTCCGGCTTCCGGTAATCCATGATATCCCTGGAAAAATTCCGCATAAAATATCTGGAGGCCCCGGTGTTTTCGTAAAGGACCTCCCCGGTAAGCTCCTCCATGAACCGATCGTCGCTGCCGTCCGTCACCCTGAGGATTCCCTGGGACACAGCATAGCGCAGCACCTTCACCAGTCTGCGGCGGTTGGTGTAGATAGTCCATTCCACCGGCTGGCCCGGCATGTTGGAAGCGATATATTCCGTGAGCTGGGACAGGATAAACTGCTCCTCCGCATCCTTGTCCTCCAGAAACATGAGGAGAATACAGAGGAAGGCATACTCCTCCCTGGATGTAAATTCCCCGATTCCCATGAAGCTTTCCCCGATGGCGGGGATTTTTTCCAGCTTCACCAGAAGGGAATTTTCGATCACCTGGCACCCCAGTTTTTCAGAAGCAAAACGCCGGATCTCGCCGATGGAATCCCGGATCCTGTAGTAGAGATCCTTATCCTCGGACTTCAGCACCCAGCGTCTTTCCAGTAAAGCTTCCAGTTCCTTCATACTCTGACCTCATCATGAAATACAATGGCGATCCGGGGCATGGTAAAATTACCGTCCTCGCAGTGCACCACGCATCGCTCGTCCGCCCGGGACATGTCCAGGGAAAACTCTCTTCCGTCCTCCGTCCGCGCTCCGTATCCGGAGGTTTCCAGGGCGTCGGACAGCCATTTCAGTAAAATCTCCCGCACTCTGGGCTTCAGGACCGGAAGCTCCCAGAACCGGATCCGGCCGTCCTGTTCCAGCCGCTTCACCTCCTGGCGGTCCTCCCGGAGCTGGCGGATGGCACGGGCACGGGTTTCCTCCTTCTCCCGGGAATTGTCCCGGATGGAGCTTCTGGCGCTCTTCTCTCCGTAGGTGCGGGTGCGGGGCTTCAGGAGAAACTCCACCGGCTCTTCCTCACAGACGGCCCGGTTCATGCTGTCCGTCTCCCGGGACGCGTCTCCCTTCAGATGAAAGGGGCGCTCCAGGCCAAAGACCATGGCGGACATTTTATGCGCCTGGGAGACGTCCCGGCACTGCAAAAAAACAGAGGCCACCTTGCGGTACTCCTCTCTTCTGTTGGCGCCCAGAGCGTTCTTTTCACTGAGCTGCGCGGCGTACCGGGTGATTCTGCGGATGATTTCGTTGGTAGCGTCAAAGAGCTTCCCCGCTTCGTTTTCTCTTCCGTTTTCGCTGACAAACCAGTTCCGGATGCTCTGAAAGCGCCCCCGGTTCTTTTCCTCGATCAGCTCCGGGAGCATTTCCATGTCCATTCTGGGGATGGACAGCTCATATTCCTTCACCTTCTGAAATACCCGGTCCAGCACCTCCGGATCCACTGCCAGGATAAGCTCCTCGATCACTCCCACGTTGCGCTGGAGACCTTTGATGAAATTTCGGAGATACTCCACCAGCTTGTCCTTAAACAGCAGGAACTCTCTGGTGCGCATCATCTCCTCCGCCTTCACGCTGTTCAGGTCCCGGATATAATCCTGGTAATTCTGGTTCAGACGAATGAAATCGTTATTCAGGTCGTTCCACCAGGTATAGACGGCGTCCGCATCTTCCTTCTCCATCAGGGGAAGCTTTTCGATGTTTCTGCGGATCCGCTCCAGAAGGGTGGGCTCCAGGGAAGCCCCTTCCACAAACAGATTTTCCAGGCGGAGGACCAGCCGTTCGATCTCCACGCTGTAATCGGACATCTGATAGCGGAACTTCTTGTTCTTAAACTCCTCCAGGGAGGCCACCTTTCTGGTGTCCTGGATGGTGATAAGGTTTTTCCATTCCGTGAGGGCGGTCAGGTCCTGCTGGCACTGCTCCGGGCGGTAATCGCGGAAGTATGGGTCCCGCGTCATCTCCTCGTAGACCTCCTCCTGATACAGCCAGTACCTGAGCTTTTCATAATTCTCATAAAAAATGCGCATAATGCATCGATATCGATCCACATTATCCGCATTCAGGTATTTCGCCTCTGTCAGCTGTCTGGTCAGTTTTTCAGTTACCCGCATAGGCGCCGCTTCCTCCGTTTTCTTCCCGGAATGTAAAAGAGCTGTGGCCGTGCCATGGACAACCACGAATACTTTTACATTTCCTGTTATCTGTTATGTAAATTTATTTTCAAAGATGCCGATCAGGCAGAAACCCGTTATCAGCAATCTGCTTATCCTGTCGTAATGTTTCCGGGCAGCCGGAACCGGTCGGTCCTGCAGAATTGTATCATACAATCTTTAAGGAAAAAATATCCGTTACTGCCGGCCCTGATGCCGAACAGCCAGGCTGTAATCTGTCCATTGGAGAGCAGGCCGCCTCCAGCTTCCGTTTTTCTGACTATATCATACTTTCTCGAGATATTCAATATTTTCCTCTTCGGATGACCTTTTTCCAAAAGAAAAAACCGCCCTGCATCTGCAAAGCGGCCCTTCCTGCCTGCGCCTTCAGGGGCTCGAACCCTGGACACCCTGATTAAGAGTTACTATTTTCGAAATTTTAAGAAAACTCTGACATCTTTTTATTGTGCCAGTGTTTTCCTTCATGCTATAATAGTTCCGGGAAACCAGAGCCGGGCGGCTTACCCTTCGATCTTCGGAGGGGTCAACCCCTCCAGACCTATGGAAAGGAGGGATTGCCAATGATTACATATTCTGATCTTTTTCAGTTTGGTATTTTTTTGGTTGCCCTTGTGGGATTGTGTTATACGATCTTCACAGGCAGAAAATAGCCGCCACTACTACCAATAGTGACGGCTAATGTAACAGTTAGTCCGTTAACCGTTGAAGGGTAGGCCGCCTCTGGCTTCCCTTTACTAGAATATAGCATATTTTTCCGCT
>CANQUG010000117.1 GCA_947626985.1 uncultured Lachnospiraceae bacterium
TTGCCGGGGTTTATTTTCGGAATAATCGGCGGCATGGCCGGACGAGTTGGACGCACTCCCGGATTCTGCATTGGCGGGCGGACAGGACGCATTCCGGGGACCGGTTTCGCAGGTGCCTCCGGCACAGGGCGCTTCCCAGACTCCGGCTTCATAGGCGGCTCCGGCACAGGGCGCTTTCCAGGCTCTGGCTTCATAGGTCGCTCCGGGACAGGATATTTTCCGGGGACTGGTTTCATAGGCGGCTCCGGCACAGGGCGCTTCCCGGAGACCGGCTTCGTTGGCCGCTCCGGCATTAAACGCATTTCAGAGTCTCGTTTTACAGCCGGATCCGGCGATGAACACATTCCGCTTTTCCGCTCCGCTATATGGTCTTCGCAGACTTCCCCGCTCTGCCCATACTGAACACCAGCGAACGTTTCTTTTTTCTCCTGCCTGCACCGGGAATCTCCGGTTAACGCAGACGCATTTCCGCTATCAATCACTTCCTGTACTTCAGGAGACAACTGAGGCAAAACTTCCTGACTCTGCACGATTTCCTCAATCTTTGTTACTGCTTCCGCACTTTCCCGCCGTGCTCCACCCTCAGATCGGCTCTCTTCCTTTTCCACCGAACATACTTCCGTTACATCAGCTGTTTCCTGCCGTGCATCTGCACTTTCCCTCCCGTTTCTCCTTTCATTCCCTGACTGCATTTCCACATTCACTTCCGGACGTATCTCCAGCCGTTTCCCTGCTGCTGCCCCCGCTTCCGCTTCCAGCTTTACTTCCTGCTGTTTCTCAGATTTTATCCCGGATTCTGCTTCTGACTGCAGCTCCACTTCCGACTCCGGCCGTATTTCCGGCTGTTTCGCTGCCACTCCTGCTTCAACCTCCGACTGCGATTCCGCCTCCGGTTTTACCTCCGACTGTTTCTCTTCTTCTGTCCCCGCTTCTGTTTCCGACTTCAATTTCGTTTCCGACCGCATCTCCCCGCTCTGCACCGGAACCGCTTCTCTTTCCTTCCCCTCTCCTTCCGTTTCCTCCGAACCCTTCTCATCTCCCTCAGTCCGAGTCCCAGTCTCCACCGCGGTTTCCCCCCGCTCCTGAAGAGGCTTCCCAGTCTCCCGCACACTCACATCATTCTCCGCTGATATCTTCCCAGGCTCCTCCCTGCGCACCTCCCGGAAATTTTCCGGCCGAATACTCTGATCATCCCATTCTGTCCCGAAAAACGCCCCATTTTCCGTACGCAGGATCATTCCCCCCATCATCCCCAGGGCAACGCCGGAATCTCCCACATTCAGCGCATTGGTCTCAAGGGCATGCTCCACCCCTCCCTCACGGGTTCTGCAGACACTGATCAGACTTCCGTCCATCAGCCCCTGATTTCTCACAAAACCGTAAATCCTGCACTCCGCCATGGGCGTCAGTCCCGGACAGCGCAGATGAACCTCCATCCTGCACCTCTGATCCCGCACTTCCACCCGGATAAACCCGCAGTTGGATTCCTTTTTCCCTTTTCTGTATTCGTACAAATACGCGACAAAACGCCGATACCCAGCCAAACAGCTTCCTCCGTCATCTTACCATTTTCACCCTATATATATGAAACAGGGCCGGAATTCATTCCCTGAATCCCGGCCCGTATTTTTACGAAAAACAACCATGCGCCCGTATTTCATCCATTTTCTGTGACCGTCCGGCCCCGGCGGACAGCGTTTCCCGGTGTGCCGGCCCCATACCGGATACCCTCACAGCAGAATCTGCCGGTAAGGAATCCCTTCCCTCTCCAGAAGCTCCATCTCCCGCCTGTGACAGGTACTGATAATGATCTGCCGTTTCTCCTTCTCAAGCCACCGAAGCACCGCCCGGAGCCGGTCCTCATCATACATCCCGAACACATCGTCCAGAATCACCGGGAACTCTTCCTCCCCGCACAGAATCTCACCCGCCGCCATCCTCAGGGCAAAGTAGATCTGCTCCAGAGTACCTCTGCTGAGTCTCTCCAGAGGAACAATCCTCTCCTCCGTATTCACGCTCATGTGAAGGGCTTCATCCATGAGCACTTCCCCGTATTTTCCGCCGGTGATCTCCCTGAGAATCTCCGAAGTCCGCCTTCTCAGCCGGTCCCCCACCTGATTGTGGATTCCTCCGGAAAGCTTCTCTATTGTCTCCATAGCCAGATTCAGAGCCTCTACCTCCAGTTCCTCCGCCTGGGCGGTGGTCTCCTCTTCCTCCTCGTACTCACTCTGCAGATTTCCCAGGCTCATCCGCTTTTCACGGTAGCTTTCCCGGAGACTTTCCATGTTCCACCGGAATTTTTCCCGCCTGTGCAGCCACTTCTCCCGCATATTTATCCGTTTGTTCCACTCCTGGACAGTCTTCCGGCGCATGATAAATTCCGCGGTCAAAGCCGAGGCGCCCGCCGTCAGCGCAGCGATCACGGGCCAAATTCCTTCCGTCAGAAAAACTCCCAGCAGAACCGCCGCCAGGATCATCACCGCAGCGGTCGCCGCCATGAATCCGTTCAAACGCTTCTTCCGGCGGGCAAGCTCCTCGATCCGCCCGTCCATGGGCGTGCCTCCCTCTTCCTCCAGAGAATAATCTCCGGCGTCCTCCAGCAGCGCTTTTCTTTTTTCCTTCAGCTCCTCCATCTCTCCCCGGACATAATTCATGTGCGCCAGGATTTTTTCTTTCTGGATGGCAAGCTCCTTCTTTCTGCGGTCCGCCTGTACCTGAAAACCCTTTCTGGTCATCTTCAGCATCTGCATGGCGCGCCCCAGATCCACGGAACTGTCCGCCGTTCCCTGATAACTGGCCATATAATTCTGCAGCTCCTTCACCAGCTCCGGCCCGGTGACGCTCTTAAGCTGCCCCACAGCCACGGTATTTTCGTAGATCACCTCGCTGACGCCGCCCAGCACGCCGTCCAGATCCCCCTGCTCCACATCCATCACTTCTCCGTCGTCCTCACAGAGCAGCTCACTGGAGGGACCGGTCCTGGAAAAATTCCTGGACAGACGGAAGTTCCTGCCGCCGTTCTCGAACCACACCGTTCCCCCGTAAACGGAAGGATTCTCCCAGGGCTCGTAAAGGGCGTAGGCGTCGTTTCTGGCGGCCCTCCCCCGCTGCCGGCGCAGACCGTAAAACATACTTTTCAGAAAAGCATAAACCGTGGTCTTTCCGCTTTCATTTTCTCCGTACAGTACATTGATCCCCGGAAGAAATTCCATGGATTTCTCATGGATTCCGCCAAAATTTCTGATGATCAAACGCTTAATCTTCATCCTATTTCACCTGCCTGCTGGTTTCCAAAAGAGCCTGAAGGCCGTAATAAAGAGCCTTTTCCTCCGCCAGCGACATCTCTTTGTCCAGAAAATACTCGATATAATCCCCGATGAGCGTCCCTCCGTACTGCCTGAGCAGCGCCTCCGGATCGTACGCGGGATGGGAAAGATCCTCCACCTCGATCACGTTTCCCAGGCTCTTCAGCTTCTCGCTGATGAGAAGAAGGTCCGGCGAGCGGACGCCCCTGAGAACCACATGATAAATATTCCTGGCCCCCTGCCTTTTTATATCCATGCGCAGCATGTCTTCCAGAGAAAGCTGGGTGGAATCCTCCCGCAGGGTCAGCACAAGCTTCTGATAGGAACGGCTGGCAAAGGGAACAAACTCCGCCTGCACAAGGCCGTCCTCGTATGTGCCCTCCACATATCCGTGAGGTCCCGTATCATTCCGGTCAATGGGCTCCAGAGCGCCGGGATAAATCATTTTATTCTGCACCAGCACCTGCGGCCGGTGAATATGGCCCAGAGCGATGTAATCAAATCCTGCCTGGGAAACTGCCCGCACATTTATGGGAATATGATTCTCATCCCCGCCGTGGGCCAGAAGCACGCGGAACCCATCCTCCTCCGAGGGCTTCACTCCGTCGTACAGCGGCTCCCGGATCTCCTGATGCTCGTATCCCAGTCCGTATACAGTCACCCGGGGCTTTTCCAGGCGGATCCTTCTCATCTTTTCCCCGGCAAAAAAGTGTACGTTTTCTGCCCATGAGAACGTACGGTAAAAGCTGTCCTTCCTCATGCAGTCATGATTTCCCGCCATTAGAAACACATGGGTTTCCGGAATGGTGGAAAACAGATAATTCACTTCCTTTAATTCCCCGGGAAGAGGCTGGCGATGGAACAGATCTCCTGCTATAAATAACAAATCCACCGGATTTTCGCGGATTCCCGCAATCACCCGGCGGAATGTTTCCCAGATTTCCTCCCCCCGGCCGGCGCTCCAGGGACAGCCCTTATCCGGCACCGCCCCCAGATGTACGTCCGCAAGATGGATAAATTTCATATAATCCTCATTTCAAAATACTGACCAGACTTACAGTTCACAGTTCTTCACCGTTCTGGGGAAGGGAACCACGTCGCGGATATTGGCCATACCGGTCAGATACATCACGCACCGCTCGAATCCCAGTCCGAACCCCGCATGACGGGTAGTTCCGTACTTTCTCAGGTCCAGATAGAAGGCGTAATCCTCCTCCTTCAGCCCCAGCTCCTTCATACGGGTTTTCAGCTTGCCGTAATCGTCCTCCCTCTGGCTTCCTCCGATGATCTCCCCGATGCCCGGAACCAGACAGTCCATGGCCGCCACCGTCCTGTTATCCTCATTCAGCTTCATATAGAAGGCTTTGATCTCCTTGGGATAATCCGTCACAAATACCGGACGTTTAAAAATCTCCTCGGTGAGGTAGCGCTCATGCTCCGTCTGCAGATCGCATCCCCAGGATACCTTATAGTCAAATTTATCGTTGTTTTTCTCCAGAAGCGCTATGGCCTCCGTGTAGGTCACCCGGCCGAATTCCGAGTTCATCACATGGTTCAGCCTGTCCAGCAGCCCCTTGTCCACAAAGGAGTTGAAGAAGTTCATCTCCTCCGGGGCGTTCTCCAGAACATAACGGATAATGTATTTCAGCATATCCTCCGCCAGCTCCATATCGTCGTTCAGATCCGCAAAGGCGCACTCCGGCTCGATCATCCAGAACTCCGCCGCATGACGGGTGGTATTGGAATTTTCGGCCCGGAAGGTAGGTCCGAAGGTGTACACGTCGCGGAACGCCTGGGCAAAAATCTCCGCGTTCAGCTGACCGCTCACCGTAAGGTTCGTCTCTTTTCCGAAGAAGTCCTGGGTATAGTCCACCTCCCCTTCCGGGGTTACGGGCGGATGCTGCAGATCCAGAGTCGTCACCTGGAACATCTCCCCGGCGCCCTCACAGTCGCTTCCCGTGATGAGAGGAGTATGCACATACACGAATCCTCTCTCCTGGAAGAACCGATGAATCGCGTAAGCGCAGAGAGAACGAACCCGGAATACCGCCTGGAAGGTGTTGGTCCTGGGACGGAGATGAGTCATGGTCCTGAGATATTCCAGAGTATGCCGCTTCTTCTGCAGGGGATAATCGGGAGCGGACGGGCCCTCTACGCTGATTTCCTCCGCCTGAATCTCAAAGGGCTGCTTAGCCTGAGGCGTAGCCACCAGAGTACCCTTCACCACAATGGCCGCTCCTACGTTCAGCCTGCTGATCTCACCGAAATTTTCCATGGTATCGTGATAAACCACCTGGAGTGTCTCAAAAAATGATCCATCGTGAAGCACCACAAAGCCAAAGGCTTTGGAGCCTCTGACGCTGCGCACCCATCCTCCCACAGTCACTTCCTGATCCAGATATGCCTCTCTGTTTCTGTAAATTTCCTTCACTGTCGTAAGCTTCATGATCGATTTCCTCTCTTCGATGTTCACTTGCCATTCCCCCGCGGCCCGGGTTTTCCTCCGCGGAAAGCCTGCTCCGCCGGGAAACAGCCGCTCTTCTGTATTATTTCCATTTTTCTCTTACAATTTCATTGTCCTCCGGAAAAGTCCCCGTTTTTCCCGGGATTTTCCGCTATTTGACTATTATAAGCCATACAGGGGGATTTTTCAATAATAAAGAACTCCCCGTTCGCTTTTACGGAGCAGAGGAAACAGCACTTTCTTCCCCGTCATGTTCGATCAGTTCCGTAAAGAATTCACAGATTTCTCCATAGTCGGTGTGACCGCAGAGCAGCATACTGTCCTTCAGCCTCTCCATCGCTTCTTCAAATTTTATCCTGTCGCCCCTGTACACACTGCAGAACACAACATGGTAAGGAGAATCCTGCCTCGCCATCCTGCAGTTCAGCTTCACTCTGATCTGTCTCTGAACAAACAGCGTCTCCGCAAGATAAGACTTATGATCGATATACGCATAATCAATCGAAAACAATGAAAAACCGCTCAGTTTCCAGAAATTCTTCGCCATCGCCGTTATCTCCCATTACTGAATTTTCCGGGGAAGCCCCCGTAATAGTGTAAAACAGATTTGCCGGATTGTCATTGTACCGCTGGTTCAAAAAACGGGAACTCCTCCGATAAAACCGGAACAGTTCCCGCCAGCCGCCAGGCGCTCCCATTGCCCTTCACAGGCTCAGGGCAGCACGGCACTGATTTCGAAGCCTTATACTTTAAAGTCCGTTCAGAAAATCCATACAGAATTTGTAGATTCTCTTATAGGTTTTCACCGTATAATGCAGTCCGTCATCCACTCCGCTGTTCTTTCCCTTCGCTCCGCTGTCCGTTCCGTATCCGCTCTTCATGAGATAAGAATACACGTCAATATAGGTGTATGCCGCTCCGCTGCCGCTGCAAAGATCGCTGCGGATCACGGAATTGAAGGTGCGGACAGTTTCCTCCTTCCGTTCTCCCCGTCCGGTCGCCTTAAGATTCTCGGAATTGATGGGGTTCAGAGACATGCAGAACAGTCTGCAGCCCCGTCCCATCAGCTCTCCCGCTATATTCCGGAAATAGGAAATATAATTTTCCATATTGTACAGATCATTGATTCCCATATTGAAGACCACTGCAACGGAACCGCTCTTTTCCCCTTCCAGTTCCTGAATCAGCTTGGTATGACCCTCCGTTTTCAGCCAGGCCAGCCCTTCTCCGCCCTTCGCCACAAATGATACCTTTTTCAGGAAGGGAAGGGTTCCGGAAGCGTTCAAAGTCAGAGCCATACGCTCCGTCCTGGAATCTCCCACAAAGATCACCTTGCGATATTTGGAAAGATTCGGAGCCGGCAGCGACGTCAGGGCATAATCCTGCTCACTGTTCCGGTCATAGACCACCTTATAGAATGTTCTGGAGGAAATCACTCTCAGTGACTCACCCACTTCGTATTCCGGATCTGCAGTCTTTCCTTTGACGGAAGACCACCCCATCATTGTATGACGTTTTTCATTGAGCACCGCAGGAAGGGTAAAATATTCTCCTTTTCCCACCTCTATGGATTTGTACAGCGTTCCGTCATTCTCACACAGCGTGATTGTCACGGACGCTTTATATACGGCGTACAGGGTCAGATTCTTTTTGATCTTCACCTTTGCCCCGGGCTGATAGGTTACGGCCTGGGAATTCTTCTGAAGACTCCACCCTGCCCCCGCATAATTCTTCTTCTGAGGCACAGCCGGAAGCTGAAGCTCCGTGCCCGAAGCAACCTTCTTCTGCAGAGAGGCAAAGCCGCTGCCCTGTCCTCCGCCGCTGTCGCAGAAGGTCACCGTATAATAGGTAATCTTTTCCGTAACCGCATAAAAGGCAAGATTTCCCGTAACCTTTATCCGGTCCCCGGCCTTGTATTTCACCTTTTTGCCCTTCCGGACGTTCGTCCAGCCAAGGCCGTTCATCCCCTTGGCGGCGGGAACGGCGGGCAGCACAATGTAGTTGCCTTTGTATACCTTTTTTCCAAGAGCCTGATATGTTTTGCTGGTACTGGTTCCTGCGTTATTGTTGAAGGTTACCCTGTATACGGTAAGCTTCTTCCGCACTGCATAGAGATTCAGATTCTTTTTTACGGTAATCTGATCTCCCGGAAGGTACTGAGCCCTGGAAGCGTTCTTTTTGGCGGACCAGCCCAGATTGGTATATCCCGCCGTCACCGGCACTTCCGGAAGCGTCAGCTTCGTCCCCTTCAGAACCCGGGTGCCAAGAGCCTTAAACGCGGCGTTGGTCGCCCCGGACTTCGCGAAAAAGGATACCGTCATCAGTTTGGACTGACTGTAACGGACGATATACAGATCGGCGCTCTTTTTCACTGTGTAGCTCTCGCCGATCCCGTACTGCACCTCGGTTCCGCCTTTCGCACTGGTCCAGCCGAAATTTACATATTTGCTGTTGGGAAAATCCGGAAGGGAAATCTCCTCCCCGGGAAAAATATCCATCCTGGAAAAGCTGCCGGTGCCGGAATTGTTCCAGAACGTCAGCGTATAGGGTTCCACCGCATAAAAATTCAGCTTTCCCTCCTGGACATAGTCCCACAGGCTGTCCCCCTGGATAATCTGAAGGGAATCTCCCTCTTTGAAGACAAACCCGTCCACATCCGGTCCGTCCTTCTCCAGCTTCCAGCCGCTGTTCTTTTTTCCCTCCCAGGACGGCACCGCCGGAAAGACAAGGGAGCTTCCCGGAGCCACTTTTTTTGTAAGGCCGTCATAAACCTTCCCGTCTTTTCCGCAGAACTGCACCTCCACGGTATTTTCCACTGTTCCGGGATCTTTTCCTTCCGTTCCGGGGTCTTTCCCCTCTGTACTGGGATCCTTCCCTTCCGTTCCGGGATCCTTCCCCTCTGTACTGGGATCCTTTCCCTCCGTTCCGGGGTCTTTCCCCTCTGTACTGGGATCCTTCCCTTCCGTTCCGGGGTCTTTCCCCTCTGTACTGGGATCCTTCCCTTCCGTTCCGGGGTCTTTCCCCT
>CANQUG010000118.1 GCA_947626985.1 uncultured Lachnospiraceae bacterium
AGGTTCATCATTTCCTGTGCTTTGTTTACTTCAAGGTTCATTTTCATAAATAATGACCAGAGGACGTTTCGGCAGACCTCTTTAATGTCCTCGGGTTCATTTTCGTATATTGCATTGATGACCTCTCCATGTTCCTTAAAAAATTCCGTATAGTCCTCCGGACTCTGAATTTTATTTATCATCATTACAAGACCCATACCGTTCTGTTTCTCTTCCAGGTCTTTATTCGAATAGTCGTGCAGACGCACTACCCGGTAAGAAAAATCAGGTATGTATTCCTGCAGAGATTCTGTGCTCTGAATTCGGTCTGCCAGGTGCAGGTCCGCTGTCCATCGTGCTTTCCCCTCATAATATACCACAGGGAAGATGGGAGGATAGCGAAACTTTTTCTGACTGCTGGCATCTCTGCGGATCGCGTTTTGCTGCTTTGCGTATTCGTACCAGATCATTACCATATATCGCAGCAGCTGCATGGCCACATCATAATCTACGGCACTTTTATGCTCGATCAGCGAAATTACGTAAACGATCTCTTCCTCTTTGGAATGGACGTGTACTTTTTTTACCGTGTCGGATTCAAAATCGATTCCCAGCAGAGCCTGATAGCGATCCGTCATATCTTCGATATCCTCCGGCTGAATGTCGGAGAAAAGAGGGATACCGGAATAGTCTCTCAGAAACTCGCAGGTGAGCCTGGCGTTTTTAAATATTGTCTGGCTGTTGGCGTCTCTTACATGCTGAGCTTCCGGAAGCGAATTTGCTTTATCCGGGACAAAACCGTTGGATTTATCCGGCGCAGTATTGCCTGATTTATCTGACGCTGATTTATTCGAAACCGGACTTTCCGGTTTCATTTTCTCTGAAGTGAATTCCGTTTTGGTTTCTCGTATGCAGGAGTGAACTTCGGCTGTATCCATCAATGCGCTTTCTCCTTCAGCAGTGAAACGCATACCGGGAGATGGTCCGCAGAGCCAGCAGTTTGAGAGAATAGATAGTACAAACTCATTATATTCGTATAACAGCAGGAAATCAATGAGGAATTTTTGGGAGATTGGGTGAAGCTGCAGTAACGCACAATAAGAAAACAAAGGTCAAAGATACCGAAGTATTTCTGACCTTTGTTTTTATCTGCTTTATTTGTAGAAACCTGTGCAGTCCAGGAATCCCCGTTCGATCGTCCGGTAGCCTTTGATGTCAGAGGCGGTGAGGGCTGCGTGCATCTCCGCATAGGTATGAGAATAGGGCATATTTTCTTTGAGGAGTTCCTCCAGCTCCTTTGCCTTTTCCTTCGCGGCGTCTTCATCCTTTTCCTGAATCAGCGCCGAGATTTTCTCCTCGATCTCCGGAGTCGTCCACTTGGAACCGCCTATACAGAATGTATCGATCAGCTGCTGGGTCAGAGAGCTGAAAATAGTCGGATATCTGGCTTCCAGCAGATCCCCTACATGTATCAGATCGTACTTTCCTTCATTCGCCTGTTCTACAAACTGTGCGGTATCCACGATATTGATGGTCAGATCAATGCCTGCCTGACGAAGATTCTCCTGAATAACCGCAAATACGGGACTCTGATCCTGCATTCCCACAATGGACAGCTCCAGACCGTCCGCATATCCCGCTTCCGCCAGAAGGGCTTTTGCTCCCTCAAGATCCTGGGCACGTTCTTCCTTTGTAAAAATTTCGTTATAAAATTTACTTTCCACAGGGAATGCACTGTGCACCTCTTCTCCAAATCCGGCGGTTCCTACCATGGCTATGGCATCGAAGTCCAGCGCCTTATCGATAGCCTGGCGAACACGAATGTCCGCAGTGGCTCCGGCATTTGGGCCCATATTGTACCAGATTCTGGTATTCTGCCCGAAGGTATGGACGATCACATTCACGTTGTCATTGCTGACATAGGTAGACGCCATACTCACCGGCATATCGTAGGCGACCTGGATGTCTCCGGACAATACGGAAAGGGCACGCGCAGAAGCGTCACTGGTGAAGGTAAACCTGATTTCCTTAAAATATCCCTTATAATCCGGATTCCAGTAATCCTCATTTCTCTCAAGAACAATGCTCTGTCCGTGATTCCATTCTTTAAAACGATATTTTCCGGAGCCGAACACAGGGTTTCCATCTGCGGCTTCCGGTCCGCCCAGCGCGTTGATCTCATCTTCAGAAACAATTCCGAAGTTTGACCATGCAAGCATACTGAGCAAATCCGGTGCTATGGTGTTGAATCCGATAGTGACTGTGTGCTCATCCTCTGAGGAAACGTCAGCCAGATATCTTCCCGTATCACTGTTTGCGCTGTATTCCATCCAGGTATTCACAGAGTAGACCACGTCATCCGCCACCAGCGGCGTCCCGTCCGACATGAGCACATTGTCACGCAGTACGAATTTACAATGCGTGTCATCCAGCCATTCCCATTCCGCGGCAAGATTGGGAAGAACCTCATTCGTTGCACGATCAACCCGTACCAGCGTATCCGTGATTGCCGCGTCAATGATCTGCGTTTCATTTTCTACCTTGCCGGTGCCGCTTCCCCATAGTCCGGAAGGTTCCGCGGATAAACCAATCACAATCGTCTCATCTGTCATTTCCGTGTTTGCAGGATCCACATTCGCGCCTACCGCTTCCTTTGCGTAAACGGAAGAGGCCATGGTAATTGTCAATACGGCTGCCAGTCCGGCGCACCATAATTTTTTGTTCATTCTTGTATTCTCCCTTCTGCTTCAGTTATTCTGCGGATCAGTCAAAAAATACTGTCTTTCCGGTGGCTGCGGATTCATAGATCGCCTCAATTACCCGTACCACAGTGGCCGCCTGCTCCGGAAGAACTGCCGGATCGGTGTCGTTCTGGATGGCGTCGATCCAGTGGAAGATGTCATATTCGTTCATATTTATCTGCTCTTCGATCTTCTCGGTAGTGGTGGTAAGCTTGCCGTCCACAATCTGCGTGGTGCGCACATGATTTTCAAATCCCGGGCCAACCATATCGGCGCCCGCTTTATTTCCGCCGATCTCCGCCACAACGCCCATGGCCGGCTGCTGCAGATTGGTCGCCCATGCGGTTTCCATATAAATCACCATACCGTTCTTCATGGTGATCATGGCAAAGGCGGTATCTTCCACATCGAAGTTTTCCGGATCCCAGGGACCCAGGTCATTTCCTTCCGGGAAGTTTTTCATTTTGTCAAAGGTTACGCCATACACGCTGGCCACGTCATAATTATCCGTAAGCCACATGGGCAGGTCGATGGAGTGGGGACCTCCGTCCAGCAGAACTCCGCCGCCGTTTCCGGCCTTGCTGGTATATACGCCGTATGCCGGAAGTCTTCTCGGACGAAGCTGGGAAGATTTCACATAGAATATATCTCCGAATACGCCGTCTTCCACCATCTTTTTCATTCTCATGGGAGCCGGATTATATCTCCACTGTGTACCGCTTGTAAGCTTCAGACCTTTGGCCCTGGCAGTGTCCACCATTTCTCTGGCGTCCGCGTAGGTCAGCGCCAGGGGCTTCTCGCAGTGTACATGTTTGCCGTTGTTCAGGGCAAGCATGGTGATATCATGGTGAGAAGGATTCGGAGTACATACATGGATCACATCGATAGAGGGGTCGGTGCATACCTCTTTGTAATCCGAATAAACCTTCGCATCCTTCAGACCAAGCTCCTCCTTCGCTTTTTCGGCCTTGGCGGTGTCGATGTCGCAGATGGCGGTAATTTTCACATCCTCCCTTTTCAGAAGAGCGGGGATGTGCTTCGTGGTGGCGATCACTCCGATTCCGATTACGCCTGCGTTTAATGTTTTCATAGTGTTTTCCTCCTTTTATTCGTATTCATTTACTTTTCTGTCTGTTATGTATTCTTTTTCGCCCTGTTTCACAGGACAAATGTTTTTCTTGTCCCGGATATTCTCTTTTTTTTCGATGTATTCCGTTTTTCGGACTGATTACAGGCTTTCCATCAGTTCCATGCAGGAACGTACACTGGCTTCTTTGTCCATAGTGGGCAGATATTCCAGACCCACGTAACCCTGATATCCCGTCTTCTCAATTTCACGGAAGATATAAGTATAATCCAGTTCTCCGCTGGTAATTTCGTTCCTTCCCGGATTTCCCGCCGCATGGAAATGGCCGATTTTATCAATATTTTCCCGGATGGTCTGAACAATATTTCCTTCCATGATCTGATAATGGAAGATATCATACAGTAGTTTGACATTGGGGCTTCCCACCTGATCGATGATCTCGAAGGGCTCTTTGGAATCCACAAAATACTCCCCTGAGATGGGTTCCAGGATCAGAGTGACGCCTGCGGCTTCCGCCAGAGGAGCCATTTCCTTCAGGCCTGCTGTGATGCTGGCCTTTGCCGCCGTACGGTCCACATCCCGGGCAGCGCCGGCGGTAACGATAATGTTGGGACAATGAAATTTCTTCGCGACCTCGATGGTTTCCTTCACACCTGCCAGAGCAGTTTCTCTCTTCCCGGGATCGTCCAGATTGCCCCGGTCCTTAGCGCAGATGGCTGTAACCTCCAGGCCGTACTCCTCCTTCTTTGCCAGAAGGGCTTCCCAGTCTCTTCCGTACCAGTCCCAGAATTCCACCGCTTTCAGTCCGGTCTTTTTCGCAAGCTCCATTCCCTCCAGGAGCTTTCCGGTATCGGAAAACACCGGACCGGCAGGGCCGATCTCCAGGTAAAACAGGTCTGTGCACAAGCTGTACTTCATTTTTGATTTCCTCCTTTAAATTTTCTTTTTTCTGTTCCTTTATCTGATGATGTCAGTATAAAGGAATTGCGGCGCCGGAGCGCCCGGCCTTGGAAGCAAAGGTATTTCTCCGCAGATTTTGGTTACAAAGCTGTAACCAGTTGTCGTGATTCTGAAACCCCTGCCGTTTTTTTGGGGCCTCCGCAGCTTTCATTTTGTGGTATGATAGAATTATTTACAAACAGGGAGGAATACGTATGAATGTACTGCAAAACTTAATCGAATTGTATGATCATTTGCCCATAGACAGCACCTATCGTTCTGTGGTGCGGAAGATTCTGATGAACCTGGAGCAGGCTGCGGAAGCCAACGTATATGATCTGGCCGAACTTACGGAATCCTCCCGTACAACCATCTGGAGGATGATGCAGATGCTGGGATACGAGCGCTTCACCGATTTTCATTACGCGCTGAAACAGGCGGTAAAGCATTATTCCTATTATAATCGCATCATTCCCTCCTCCCGTATGCATCTGGAGGAGGATATCGTCCGGGAGATTGAAAAGCATATAAATACGGCGGCAGCCAACATACGGACGGACCTTCATGTGAACGGCCTGCAGAAGCTGTCCAGGCGTATCGCGGAGTCCGGCTGCGTATACTTCTTTTTTCCGTATCGTACAGCCGCGATCACTTCCTTTCAGCAGAATCTGGCTATGGCCGGCATTGAGACAAATGTGGTCTGTCTGCTGCCGGATATGCTGTCCTGCGCGGAGACGATGAAGGAGGGCTGCGTGGTTTTCTGTATGACCATTGAGCACGCGGAAACCCAGGATATGACCGGAATTTTTGAAAGGCTGTGCGAACGGAAGGCATACACCGTGCTTTTCTCCGGAGGCGAAAGCAAATATGACGAGTATGTCAGGATCCAGCTGTGCGCGGAACCAAAGCCCAGTTCGGCGCTGGAAAGCCTGTTCCGGTTCGAAAGCTGTATTTTTGCATTGAGTGAAATTTTTCGGAAAATGTATCTGGAATAAAAAGATGATGAGATTAAATTATTTGGGATCTGCCCTGACAGGCTGAAAGTGATTGCAATACAGCCGTAAATTTGTTATGATGGCGCTAGAGCAGTCGTGTTACAAGGTGGTAAGCCTCCCATACTTGCAAAAAGAGGGGAGGTGGTGCAAATGGGTACATATGAGATCTTAAGCCTGTTGTTTTCAGGCCGTTCATTCCTGATTGCGCTGCTTGCCTATATAGATAGGAATAACAAGCGAAAATAAATAAGCCTACCTTGTACTTGGCAGTCAGGCAGGCTTATCATAGCTTATCCGGAGGCTAACCACTTTGTGAGCGGCTGCTTCTTTACGGATACTATAACACTGTGAGCAGGAATATGCAAGGAGAAATTTCGGAGCATATATCAGAGGATTTAGTTACAAGTCGATGGGAGGTGCGGATATGATTGAGTTTATTATAACTATAGTATGTTATTGGATTGTGTATCGTATTTTTACCCGCAAACGCAGACATCCGGTAAGAACTGTCCAGGTGAAAAGACAGAAGATCCGGAAGTGACGGAATGGTTTGAATTGATAAAGGTCCTGTGAATTTACATAGCCGATTGGTTTTCAAGTGAGAGCCAGTCGGTTTTGTTGTCATTTATATTTTGAGGGCAGTTCAGGAATCACGGCTAAAAAATAAATGGAATGCGGATGTGTAACTTTTTACGGACATTTGTCTGTTATGCTGTCCCTATGGCACAAAGGAGACTAAATTATGAAGCGCATACTGATTGTTGAGGACGATACCCTTTTGAATAAAACGCTGGCTTATAATCTTGCTTCTGACGGATACGAAGTAACAGGGACCCTCAAAAATCAGAAACAGGTACTTACCCGCAATCTGCTTCTGGAAAAGCTGTGGGATGCAGACGGGAATTTCATCGAGGAACACACGCTGACAACTGCCGTCAGCCGCATACGCGCCAAGATCGAGGCGGACGGTGATACCTATATCAAAATGATTTACGGAATGGGCTACCAATGGATGGGAGGCGAGAAAAAATGAAGCCGGAACGCCTGTCTGTCAAAAATCTTTGTCTGCTGGTTGCAGCCGGAACGCTGATCTCCATGCTGGCGATAACCGCTGTCCTGTTTTCTCTGACCGGCAGCTCGCTTATGCTTTGGGGCGGTGCCGCGCTGACGGCCTGCGCCCTTGCCTGGCTGTTTCTGCTGATAATGCTTTTCAGTAAACGGCTTTCCGCATTTACCGGCGATCTGTGCCGGATACTGGATAACATGATAAACGGCAATGAGGAGCCGGCACAGGAAAACAACAGTGAAACGCTCTTTGCCCGCATCAGTCACCGCCTTTCCCGCCTGTACAGTATCATGCGGGAGAACCGGCGCAGGGTGGATGCGGAACGTCAGGAACTTCAAACGCTGGTCTCAGACATTTCCCATCAGGTGAAAACGCCGGTCAGCAATCTCAAAATGGTGACGGATACCCTGCTGACGAAGCCGGTAACAGATCATGGAGGGCATGGGCAGCGTGTACAGCTGCTTTGCCGATCAGCCCATCACGGAGGAACTGGCGGCCATCATCCAGGATGCAGTGCAGTATGAGGAAGTGGTCCAGTCACATATGTATCAGAACGCCGTGGGCCAGATGGACGGGACATATGGTGCCACTGGCAATATGAGCCATGCCATCTATGGGCTGGACGATTATGCTGCTCAGAAGCTCACGTTCCTGGAGGGGGAGCCTGACTGGAATCGGTGGCGGGCCGGAGAGGGCGTGTTTATCACTCCCGCCGTGCTGTGGGGCGGGAAATACTGCCTCTATCACCCCGGCGACACCATGAGCGTGGATCTGACGGAAATGGTGGACGGCGCGGCGTATAACTGGGATGCAGAGACGGACCGAACTGTCAGGACCTATGAGGTGCTGGCGGTGGTGGAGCTGCCCAGCGCTTTCGGCAGCGGCATTAGCATGGGCAGCGGCACGCACATCATTCTGCCGGAGGCTGAGTATCTGAAATATGTGAATGAGGACGCCCGTCTGCCCATGATGACCGTCTTTGACGTGGACGACGGACACATGGCCGAGACGGAGGCATTTGTCCGGAATTACACCGAAAGTGTGGATCCGACCATGGACTATCGTTCCCGGATCACGCTGGAAGAGGAATACCGGGGCCTCATCCGTATGTTCACTCTGGTGGGCGGGGCCCTGTGCGGCCTGCTGGCTCTCATCGGCATTTTGAACTTCATAAATTCCTTGATCACATCGGTGCTGACCCGGCGGCAGGAGATCGCCATGCTCCAGGCTGTAGGCATGACGGGCAGGCAGGTAAAATGGATGATGATCATTGAGGGCCTGGGCTATGCAGAACTGGGTATTTCCCTGGCCCTGGTACTGGGAGCGGTGGTGAACGTCACGCTCCTGCAGGCTGTCACCGCCGATATGTTCGCATTTACCGTTCGTTTCACTTTGATGCCCATACTGCTGGTCATACCGCCGTTACTGGCTGTCTCGGCCCTTGTCCCATGGCTGTGCTGCCGAAAAATGACAGGTATGGCCATCGTGGAGCGGCTGCGATCTGCGGAGTAAGTCGAATAAAGACAGACGGAATATATTCGCCATATTATAAAATCTCCTCTGATCCTTTTGAAGAAGAATCGGAGGGGATTTTCTGTGCCGGAAACTATCAGCCGGCTGAAGACAGAAAAAGCTTACTCGTTATGGAAATATGGGAGGGACTGTCTTTCGACAGTCCCTCTGAACTTCTTTCTCACAAACGAATCTGCAGTCCGGTTTTGATCCGGTAAGCTGCGTTTCTCTTTTAGGTTCCGTGTTTTATTTTTCTGTGATTTTGGGTTCTATGGAATTTTCCCGTAATAAGCGTTCCAGTTCCTGTAATTTTTTCTCTGTTTCCTGCAGTTTGCTTTCAGAAGCTATGCGCATCCGATGTTCTTCTTCTGCC
>CANQUG010000119.1 GCA_947626985.1 uncultured Lachnospiraceae bacterium
CTCTCCCTCTTTTGTACTCTTATCCCTTTATACGTCCGGGGGAAAAACTGTTAGAGTCTGCGGCACATTTTTTTTAATTTTTTTACGCCGTCCCGTCCAGGCGCTGGCGCGCCACCAGATCGGCAAACTTTCCTTTCTTCGCCACCAGCTCCTCGTAGGTGCCGTCCTCCACGATCCTGCCCTTTTCCAGGTAGATGATGCGGTCGCACTGTCTGATGGTGGAAAGCCGGTGCGCGATCACGATCCTTGTGCATTTTAAGCGGTCCAGGGACTCTGAGACGGTCTTCTGCGTCAGATTATCCAGGGCGCTGGTGGCCTCGTCAAACATCAGGATCTTCGGCTTCGGCGCGATGGCCCTGGCGATCATCAGGCGCTGGCGCTGCCCGCCGGAAATGCCGCCGCTGCCCTCTGAGATGATGGTGTGCATGCCCATGGGCATCCGGCGGATGTCCTCCGCGATCCCCGCCATCTCCGCCGCCTCCCACGCGTCGTCCATGGTCAGCCACGGCGCGGAGATGGTGATGTTGGAAAAAATGTCGCCCTGGAACAGCTTACCGTTCTGCATCACGGTCCCCACCCGGCGGCGCAGGGATTTCAGGTCGATGCCCGCCAGATCCCTGCCGTCAAAGTACACGGCGCCCTTCTGGGGCGTCTCAAAGCCCAGCATCAGGCGCATCAGGGTGGATTTGCCGCACCCGGTGGAGCCCACGATGGCCACATACTGGCCGGGACGGATCTTCAGGGTGAGGTCGTCCAGCACGTTCGGCATATTCTCGTTGTATCGGAAGGAGACATTGTTCAATTCTATGCCGCCGGAAAGCCGCGTGATCACCTGCTTGCCCTCGGATACCTCCGGCACGGTGTCCAGGATCGGCTTTGCCATATCCAGGATCGGCTTGATATTGGCGGCCACCAGCGCGATCTGCGCCAGGGACATAAACGCGCCGCTCACCATGCCGTAGGAGGTGTTAAACGCGTAATAGTCCGCCACGGACACGCCCCCCGCGATCGCCGCGTAGTACATGATAAAGGTGCCGGCAAGGGTGATCAGTGTGGTGATTGCCTCGTTGTAGCGGAGGAGCGCGGGGGGATGGTATTTCACCTTCGCCTGCTTCGCGTAGAGACTGCCCCAGCGGGCAAACGTACGGCGCTCCGCGCCGGAGAGCCGGATCTTCTGCACGCCCGTGATCAGCGCGTAGCTCATGCCGCTCACCTTTGCTCCCAGCTCCATATCCTTTCTGGAAACCTTCATCTGCAGAAACGCGGTGATCACGGAAAACAGCAGCGTCACCAGGATAACCGTCAGCGACGGCGCCACCAGCGACGGCGCAAAGGTAAAGATCTGCGGGATATAAATAAGCGAAAACAGCGAGGTAAGCCCCGTGGTAAACACGGACTGCACCAGCATGGTGCAGAGCATGTTGATGTTCTGGGTGCGGGTGTAGAGGTCGCCCGCGCTGTAGTCCTTGAAAAACGCCGCCGGCAGGGACATGACGCGCGCCATGGCCGCCGCCTGCACCGTCACGTCCATCTTCGTCTGGATCCGGGCGGTCAGCAGCGCCTTCACCGCCCCGATCAGCTGTGTGGAGACCGTAACGCAGACCATGAACACCGCCAGGGAGGCGAGCAGGCTGATATCCCTGTTTTCCATCACAACCCCGAAGAGTATCTGGTTAAGCTTCGGCCCCAGAAGGCCCGCAAGGGTGACCGCAAGGGTGGCTGCCGCCGCCAGGGCGTAGTCCGCCGGGGAAAGGATGCCCGCTATGTATTTTAAGAGCGCGCCGGCGCTGATCTTCGTCAGTGGAAAGGGTTTGTAAAAGGCGATGGCCTCTTTCTCAAAAAGATCCTCATTTTTTCGGGAAACCTTTACGCGCTTTCCCGTCTTTACGTCAAAAAAGGAATACCCGGAAAGGCCGGAAGGGATGAGCGCCGCCACGGAGCCGTCCTCTTTCCTTACGCCCAGCATGGCGCCGAACGCGTCCCTGTACCAGCCTTTTTCCAGCGTCACATTCCGGCGCATGATGCCGTAGGGGCGCATCAGGAATTCCAGCTGTTCATTTGTGTCTTTAATGTTGTCCGGCACCTCCCGCGATTTCACATGGTAATATTTCAGGATCTCGTCGATCGCGTCCTTCGCGCGGCTGCGCTCATCCGCCAGGGCCGCGGACACCCGCGCCCCTGTGATGGCGTCGGCTATGCCGGTAAACGCTTCCTCAAAGGTATCCAGATCGTTTTCCCTGCGCTGTCTTATCTGTTCATCAAACCAGCCCATGAGTCCGCCCCCTTTATTCGTTCGTAACGAGCTGCGTATAGTAGCCGTTCTTTGCGTACAGTTCTTCGTGCGTGCCGCGCTCCATCACCTTTCCGTGGTCCAGGACGATGATCTCGTCGCAGTCCCGGATGGTGGACAGCCGGTGCGCCACCACGATGCAGGTGATGCCCCGGTCCCTGATGGAGCGGACCACATCGTATTCTGTCCTGGCGTCCAGCGCGCTGGTGGCCTCGTCCAGTATGATAATAGTGGGATCCTGCGCGAGGACGCGGGCGATCTCCATGCGCTGGCGCTGCCCGCCGGAGAAATCCTTCCCGCCCTCGGTGATCACATAGCTGTAGCCGCCGTCGCGCTGCATGATGTCCTCATGAAGCTGCGCGTCCCTCGCGGCAAGGATCATCTCAAAATCTTCGATGGAGTCGTCCCACATCTTGATATTGTTCCGGATACTGTCCTCAAACAGGATGATATCCTGGTCCACCACCGCCAGGGACCCGGTGAACACGCCGCGGTCGATGTCCTTCACCGGCCTGCCGTCAAAGAGGATCTCCCCGCTCCAGGGCTGGTACAGCCCGGAGATCAGTTTGGAGAGCGTGGATTTTCCGCAGCCGGAGCCGCCCACAAACGCCACGCGGCTGCCGGGCTTCAGGCTCAGGCTGAAATCCTCAATGAGCGGCGGCGCCAGGCGGGAATAGCCGAAGGTAACATGCTTCATTTCCACCGCGCCCGAGAGCTTGCTGTACTCTGTGTCCTCCCCCGCGGTGCGCGCTTCCGCGCAGCTGACGTCGATGGGATATTCCATCACGTCCTCCACGCGCTCCATCTGCGTGCGCATTTCCTGGATAGTCTGCCCTGCCTCGATCAAAGTCATTGCCGGCTGGGTGAACGCGTTGAGGAAGCCCTGGAATGCCATGACCATACCTGCGGTGAAGTTCCCCTGTATGGCAAAGAGCGCTCCCAGAACCAGAACGGCGGTATTCGCGAGCTGGGAGATCAGGCCGGGGATCATCCCCAGGTACTGGTTCAGCCGCGCGTATCTTACCTGCTGGGTATTTACGCTGGCCTGGTAGCCCGCCCACCTGGCGTAATAGCCGGTCTCCGCCCCGCTGGCCTTGATGGTCTCGATCATCTCGATGCCCGCCACCGTAGAGCTCGCCAGCTTTCCGGAATCCCGCATCTGCACCCGGGTGATGTTCACGCGCTTTCTGGAGATCACCTGCGACATGCCCACATTAAGCAGGATGGAGCACACGCCCACGCAGGCAAGCACCGGGCTGTAGCGCACCATCACGATGAGGTAAAAGATCAGCGTAACGGCATTCAGGACCAGCGGCGCAAGGGTGTTTACCAGGGTGTCAGCGATCGTAGCGCTGGCCTCCTGGCGCTGCTGGATATCCCCCGCCATACGCTGGGAGAAGAATTCCATCGGCATCCGCAGCACCTTCCACATAAAGGAGGTGTTCCCCACCGCGGCCAGCTTGCCCTCGATCAGCAGCCTGGACTTTGCCTGGGCAAAGGCCACCGCCAGCTGCAGGATGGACAGGAATGCCAGCGCGCCCAGGAAAGGATAAAACCACTCAGGATTCCGCCGCGTGAGCAGCCGGTCCATAAAGACGCGGGAAAACGCCGGCTGGATCACCCCGATCAGGGAGGTGATGCCGGTGGTCAGCACCACGAAGACAATGGCAGTCCCCGCGCCGGCAAGCCTCTTCCTGGCAAAAGAGAACATGCTCTTCGGCTTTCCGCCGGGCTCAAAGCTCTCCGTCGGCTCAAACATCATGCAGATGCCGGTAAAGCTGGCGTCAAAGGTTTCCATGGACACGGGATAGCTGCCCTTCGCCGGGTCGTTCAGTATTGCCCTGTCGCCCTTAAACCCGCACAGCACCACAAAATGGTTGAAATTCCAGTGGATGATGCAGGGAAATTTCCCGTTCTCCTTCAGCTGCCCCGGTTCGTAGCGGTAGCCCTTCGCCGCCAGCCCGTAGCTCCTGGCTGCCTTCAGCACATTTTTCGCGTTGGAGCCGTCGCGCGATACGCCGCAGTCCGCGCGCACCTGCTCCAGCGGCACCCATTTGCCGTAGTAGGCAAGGATCATCGTAAGGGAGGCGGCGCCGCATTCCAGGGCTTCCATCTGCATGACCACCGGGACCTTCGCCACGCCCTTTGTAACCGGTACGTTCTGTTTTTTCTTCACCATGGCAGCACCTCAGTTAAACAAAAATGATATGGGGGAAACCCTGTCCGTGACCACGGACGCCGTGTAGACGCCGTCCGGCAGGGAGCCGTCCAGTATGGCCTCGTACACCCATTCGCCCGCGGCCAGGGAACCCACCCTCAGGGCGTAGGCGGGAAAGCTGCCGTCCACGGCGGATGGCTGCGCGGATATCTGCGCCACCGTGAACTCCTCATTGTTTACGCGCACGGCGTCACCCGGCGCCACCGCCGCGATCTCCGCCTCCGGTATGTAACAGACCACCGTTCCGGCGTTCGCCACAGCCGCTGTATCCATCTTTGTCTCCAGGGTGCCCGCGGCGCCCCACACGATAAAGCCCGCCAGCAGCACGCCCACTGCCGCCAGCGTCAGCCAGGTGCCCGGTGTGGTCACCCGTATGTAATCATTCAGTTCCTCGGGCGATGATACCCGCTGTACGCTCTTTTCTCTGAAGATCGTGCCCGCCATGTTTCTTCCTCCTAGTATAAACTCTTTCTTTTTTTCTGATCCCGCGGTCACGCGGACCGCGCCTTTCTTTCCCGTTTCCGCACACGGCGCGTGGGATGCAGTGTTCCCGCACTGTGATGTAATAAACTGTCCTTATTTTATCATATTTTAACTTCCTTTTCGACCGGAAGGGGATGTCATTTGCGTAATCAGTCTGACGTGTGCGAAATCTGTAAAACATGACAAAATCCCTGCAAAGTCTCCGTTTATGGGCAGTGCAAGGATTTTTTTCCAGGTGACGGACGAGAAGACCCCAGTATGCTGGAACGGTCGCAAAAAAATCAACTGCCCTGGGAGAGCAGAAAATCCCACCTCTTTTGAAAGGGAAGCATCCTAGATCTGTCTTTTTCCTGGACGGACGCCTCAAAAGAATCAATTTTCTGAAAACGCTTGATATTCGATGTGTTTTTGAATATAAATAGAAATGAGTTTGAAGACTCCGTGCAGCGGCACGTAAAAGCCGGGCTCCGGCTGGGGAGGTTAAGTACCAGCATGTTCAGATGCTCGGAAGGGCGTTCAGCCCACACCTGGGAGATACGGTAAGTCCACGCCGGGGACTTTAAGTTTCGGCAACGTAATAGATGCCCGGAAGGGCATTCAGGCTGACGGCCAGCATGAAACCGCTCCTTAGAGGAATACGCTGGATAACATTTAATTGTCCGGCGTTCTTTTTTGCCAAAAGAAAGCGAATAAGGGAATGAAGCTGATGAATAGAAAACAGAAAAGCTTTATCCGGACAAATCGACAGACATGATGAATCTTCCTGGAGAAATGCCGGATAAAGACCTGGCATTACAATGCCGCAGAAGCCCCGGAAATCCGGCTCTGCGGCATTTGACAACGTAAAATAAAGACAAGATTAATGCTAACAGAAGCATCTGCTGAAATTCTGCGAATTATTTATGTATCGCCCCGGCTTTTTCCGTATTCTGTTTATGCCAGGCGCGCCTGCCGCTTAAAGAAGTCACCTCAAGAATCTGATTCAGGAGCTTTTCATCCAGCTGGCCCTTCTTCAGCCTCCACTTCCAGTTCTTACCCAGGGTGGAGGGCTGGTTGATCCTGGCGCTGTTATCCAGCCCCAGATAGTCCTGGATGGGAATAATGCACATCCGGGCGGAGCTGCGCATCACCAGATAAATAACGTCCCAGTAAAGCTCATCGTCCGGCGTATGAAAATTATGGAGATACTTCCGCAGCATCTGCTTCTCCTCCGCCGGAATGTCCCGGAACCAGCCGGTCAGCGTCTCATTATCATGGGTCCCCGTATACACCACGGAATTATTGGGATAATTATGGGGAAGGTAATCGCTGGCGCTCCCCGTATCCCTGGAATCAAAGGCAAACTCCAGAACCTTCATCCCCGGAAATCCGGTATTCATTACCAGCCTGCGGACAGAATCCGTCACATAACCCAGATCCTCCGCAATCACTTCCTTCTGTCCCAGTTCCAGACGCATATTATAGAAAAAGTCCATTCCCGGCCCTTTTTCCCAGTGACCGTTCTTCGCGGTCTTATCTCCGTAGGGGATGGAATAATACTCGTCAAATCCCCGGAAATGATCGATGCGAACCACATCGTACATCCAGAAGCAGTGAGCCAGGCGCTTCATCCACCAGCGGTACTCCGTCTGTCTGTGATAGTTCCAGCGGTACAGAGGGTTCCCCCACACCTGGCCGTCCGCCGCAAAACCGTCCGGAGGGCACCCTGCCACGGCCACCGGCAGATTTTCACGATCCAGGTAAAACAGGTCCGGATTGGCCCAGGTATCCGCGCTGTCATAGGCCACGTAAATGGGAATGTCGCCGATGATGCGGATGCCTCTCTCATTGGCGTAGGTTTTCAGCCGGATCCACTGCTCCTGGAATTTAAACTGAAGATATTTGTAAAACTCAATATCATAATACAATTCCCGGCGATAATAATTCAGGGCGTACCACCAGCGCTTGCGGATATCCTCCGGCCACTGGTCCCAGCTCACATCCTTCATTTTGCTCTTTACGGCCATGAACAGCGCATAATCGTCCAGCCACCAGGCGTTAAACTCCTGGAACGCGATAAACTCCGGATTTTCCGCGATCCTGCTCCGCTCGTAGGCTTTGTGCAGAAGGGCAAACCGCCCTTTATAAAGCTTTCCGTAGTCCACCTCCCCGGGGTCGTCGCCAAAATCCACCGCGTCGCACTCTTTCTTCGTCAGGACTCCCTCCTCGATCAGATCTTCCAGACTGATAAAATAGGGATTTCCCGCAAAGGTGGAAAAGGACTGATACGGAGAATCTCCATAGCTGGTGGGACCCAGCGGCAAAATCTGCCAGTAACTCTGCTCCGCCTGAACAAGCTGGTCTACAAACCGATAGGCCTCCTTAGAAAAACACCCGATTCCGTATTTTCCCGGAAGACTGCTTACAGGCAATAAAATTCCGCTTTCTCTCATATTCGTTTCTCCCGTTTTTGTATAATTATTCGTTCTCTTTTTCAGCCCGGAAACCTGCTGCCAGACGATTTCCCGGCTTTTCTACAAAAATTTTATCACATCGAATCTTTGATAGCAAGAAAGAAAAAAATACAGGGCCGAAAAATGGCGCAGCATGAAAAGCTGCGCCATAATCTGCAGAAAATACGTCGTGTTCCTTACACTTCTGTGCAAAAATCCTTCCAATTTTTCGTTTTTCAGGCTTTTCCAACAGAACCGAACAGTTCCATTTTCTCTTTAACGGTGGCCTTGATCGCCTCAAATCCGGGAGCCAGGAGTTTACGGGGATCATATCCCTTGCCCTGCTGATCCTTGCCTGCTTCCACATACTCGCGGGTAGCTGCTGCGAAGGAGAGCTGGCACTCGGTATTTACGTTAATCTTGGAAACGCCCAGGTCGATGGCTTTCTTGATCATGTCTGCAGGGATGCCTGTACCGCCGTGAAGCACCAGAGGCATATCGCCGGTGAGCTGCTGAATCGCGTCCAGAGTCTCGAAGCTCAGGCCCTTCCAGTTCGCCGGATATTTGCCGTGGATGTTGCCGATGCCTGCTGCCAGGAAATCGATGCCCAGGTCAGCGATCATCTTGCATTCCTTGGGATCCGCGCACTCGCCCATGCCGATCACGCCGTCTTCCTCGCCGCCGATGGCTCCAACCTCTGCTTCCAGAGAAATGCCTTTTTCAGCACAGATGCCAACCAGCTCCTTGGTCTTGGCAATGTTCTCCTCGATGGGATAATGAGAGCCGTCGAACATGATGGATGAAAATCCTGCGTCGATGCACTTCAGGCATGCTTCATAGCTGCCGTGATCCAGATGCAGAGCTACCGGAACCGTGATCTTCAGCTCTTCCAGCATTCCGTTCACCATACCAACTACAGTCTTATAGCCGCACATATATTTGCCTGCGCCTTCGGATACGCCGAGGATAACCGGGGAGTTGTTCTCCTGTGCGGTTAAGAGGATGGCTTTTGTCCATTCCAGATTGTTGATGTTGAACTGGCCTACTGCATAATGTCCTGCTTTGGCTTTCTTTAACATTTCTGCTGCACTTACTAACATGATAT
>CANQUG010000120.1 GCA_947626985.1 uncultured Lachnospiraceae bacterium
GCGGATTTCATACTGAAAAACAGAAAAAGTGGAGGAATCAAAAGTTATGTACAAAGCAATTTTATTTGACCTTGACGGAACGCTGACCGAGTCGGGAGAAGGGATTATAAAATCTGTACAATATGCGCTGGAGAAGCTGGGAAAGCCGGAACCGGACGGAGAAAAGCTGAGGGAATTCATCGGCCCGCCCCTTCTGGAGCAGTTTATGAAGTACGCGGATCTGGACGAGGAGACAGCCAGATATGCCGTATCCCTTTACAGAGAACGCTATTCCGTCACCGGACTTTATGAAAACAGGCCTTACGACGGAATCGAGGAGGTTCTGGCAGAACTGCGGAGAAAAGGGTATCTTCTGGCGGTGGCCTCCTCAAAGCCGGAACGTTTTGTGCTGCAGATCCTGGATTATTTCCAGATGACCCAGTATTTCCATGAGATCGTGGGAAGCGAGATGGGAGGCAGAAGGACGAAAAAGGCGGAGGTGATCGAGGAGACCCTTCGCAGGATGCATCTGGAGGACCACAGGGACGAGGTCCTGATGGTGGGGGACAGGGAGCATGATGTGTTCGGAGCCAGAGAGGCCGGTGTGAAGTGCGTGGCGGTTTCCTACGGCTACGGTACCATGAGAGAACTGGCTCATGCCCGGCCTCTGAAAATCGTGGATTCTCCGGAGGAGCTTCTTCATTTTTTCGGATAAGCCCTCTGCGCAGACAGAACATTTTTCTGCGCTGCTGGAGGGTTTTATATCCCATAGGCATTCATTTCTTTTTCGCCCAGATTCTGGGAAGCCTTGCCCTGCTCTGGCTTATGGACGTCACCGGGGGCGGAGATGAGGTGTATTATGAAAATGCGGTATGGCTCACAGGCGCTGCGGGGCTTCTGACTGCGGTTCCCATGACGTTCCTTTACGGAAGAGACCGTAAACGCCGCATGGAAGCAGGACTGGTGCCCCAAAGGGGTCAGGGAAGACTCACTGTCCCGGAGGGAATCTGGATCTTTTTTATCGGCGCGGCGCTGGCGCAGTTTATGAATTTTGTCATGGTCTTCTTTAGCCTCCTTGTGGAATCGGATTATCAGGAAAATATGGCCATGATGGAGGAAGGAAAGAGTCTGGGGGTATTGATCTTCTGGCTGGGAATCGCTGCCCCTGCGGCGGAGGAGATGATTTTCCGCTGGGTGGTGTATCTGCGGCTGAGAGATATGAGGGGAATGGTTTCGGCCATCGTGGTCTCCGGTCTGCTTTTCGGGATTTATCATGGAAATATCGTGCAGGCGATTTACGCTTCCGTTCTGGGAATGGCCTTTGCCTGGCTGCTGGAGATGACGGGAAATCTGCTGACCTCCATTCTTCTCCATGCCGGGGCAAATATCTGGTCCCTGGTGTATCCGGACCTTGTGACCTGGATGATCCGTTCTTCTCATGTGGCGCTGCTCATCCCCATGCTGGCGGTTCTGGCTGCCGTCCTGATCTGCGGGTTCCGGTATTTTTCCGCGAAAGGAAGACACCGGGGAAGCCGCTGTATTTAGGAACATCTGGTATATATGTGAATTCTGCACAAAAGTTACACTGAAACTAAATAAGTTAAATACAGCATTCTGGCTTCATTTGATTCAGTGTAAAGATTACACTGAAAAAATGACTGTTCCGTAGTAAGAAAACAGGCTTATTCCCGGTATTTCCAGGATTCAGTGTAATTTTATTGAAAAGTTCAGATAATAGTATCAAAGCTGTTTTATCTGTTTTGCCTGTTTAAAAAATTCTCTGCTCTGTATCTTGACAGAGCAGTTTTTTTGTGCTACCTTTATACCACACCCCGGTGGGGTGGTAAAGAGCCGTTCTGTTATTACATGCAATGACATACAGACGATGGAGCAGGAATGTTTTGCGGACGAGGAGGGGAAGCTATGAAGGCGGATCAGCAGAAGATCTCCAGGCTTCTGAAGACGGCCAGGGGCCAGATCGACGGAATCCTGAAGATGGTGGAGGAAGACAGATACTGCATTGACATATCCCAGCAGCTGATGGCCACGGAGGCCATTTTAAATAAAGTGAACAAGGAGATTCTCACCGCTCATCTGAAGTGCTGCGTTTCTCACGCGGAGACACAGGAGGAGAAGGAAGAGAAGATCGACGAGCTGATCTCCATGCTGGGGAAGATTCTGAAATAAGGAGATCAGAGCCGGATGGCGCGCCTTTTCTGCTGCACAGGGAGAGGCGCAGGGAAAGGAGATATGGTTTTTATGAAAGAAAAATTTGACGTGACGGGCATGACCTGTTCCGCATGCTCCTCCAGAGTGGAAAAATGTGTGGCCAAACTGGCGGGAACCGTCAATGTCTCTGTAAATCTGCTCACCAACAGCATGCAGGTGGAGTACGACGAGGCCGTATTGAGCCAGCGTCAGATCATCGACGCAGTGGTGAAGGCCGGGTACGGAGCCAGCCCCAGATTGGAGCATGCGGCGGCGGGTACCCGGCCGGCGGGAGCGGCTGACAGACAGCGGGAGAATCCTGCGGAAAAGGAAATGAAAAATATGAAGATGCGTCTCATCGTATCCTTTGTATTTCTTGTTCCGCTCATGTATGTGACCATGGGACATATGGTGGGACTCCCCCTGCCCTCTTTTCTGGACGGTATGGAAAATGCGGTGAGCTTTGCGTTTACCCAGCTGCTTCTCTGCCTTCCGGTGATTTTCGTGAACCGGAAATATTACAGCAAGGGGTTTCAGACGTTGTTTCACCTGGCTCCGAATATGGACAGCCTGATTGCCATCGGTTCCTGCGCGTCTCTGGCGTACGGCATTTTTGCCATTTACCGGATGAGCTACGGACTGGGGCATATGGACATGGAACTGGTACACCGATATTACCATGATCTGTATTTTGAATCGGCGGCCATGATACTGGCCCTCATCACCGTGGGAAAATATCTGGAGGCCCGCTCCAAGGGCAAGACCAGCGAGGCCATCACGAAGCTGATGGACCTTGCGCCGAAGACCGCCACCGTGGAGAGGGGCGGAAGAGAGGCGGAAATCCCGGTGGAGCAGGTTCAGGCCGGGGATATCGTAGTGGTGAGACCGGGAAGCAGCATTCCCGTGGACGGTTTTATCATAGAGGGAAGCACCAGCGTGGACGAAGCCGCCATCACCGGCGAGAGCATTCCGGTGCTGAAGCAGGTGAATGATACGGTGATCGCAGCTACCATGAATAAATCCGGATTTATCCGGTTTAAGGCCACCAGAGTGGGGGACGATACCACCTTCTCCCAGATCATCCGCCTGGTGGAGGAGGCCAGCTCCAGCAAGGCTCCCATTGCGAAAATTGCGGATAAGATCGCGGGAGTTTTTGTGCCCGCGGTCATTTCCATCGCCATTGTCACTGCCGTGGTGTGGCTGCTGACCGGCGCCACCTTTGAGTTTGCTCTTTCCTGCGCCATCAGCGTGCTGGTGATTTCCTGTCCCTGCGCTCTGGGGCTGGCCACGCCGGTAGCCATCATGGTGGGCACGGGCAAAGGCGCGGAAAACGGAATCCTTATCAAATCCGGAGAAGCGCTGGAGCTGGCCCACAGTGTTCAGAGCGTGGTTCTGGATAAAACAGGAACCATCACGGAGGGCCGTCCGGCGGTGACCGACGCGGAATCTCATCTGACGAAGAGGGAATTTCTGGAGATCGCGGCGGGACTGGAGGAGAAGAGCGAGCATCCTCTGGCCGAGGCCATTATGGAGTATACCAGGGGGCAGAGAATCCATCCTGCGCCGGTGGAGGAATTTGTCTCCGCGCCCGGAAGAGGCGTGAAGGGAAAGATCCGCGGAAGCTGGTATTTTGCGGGAAACAGGCGTATGATGGAGGAGCAGGGGATTTCTCTGGGAAATTACGGGGACAGACTGGACGCTCTGGCGGATGAAGGAAAGACCCCCATGCTCTTTGCGAATCAGAAGGAGGTTCTGGGCATTCTCTCTGTGGCGGATGTGGTGAAGCCCACCAGCCGGGAGGCGGTGCGCCAGCTAAAGGAAAACGGCATTCAGGTGGTGATGCTGACCGGGGATAATAAACGGACAGCGGAGGCCATCCGCCGCCAGCTGGACATCGATACGGTGATCGCGGAGGTGCTGCCCCAGGATAAGGAGAGGGAAATCGCCCGTCTTCAGAGCCAGGGCAAAAAGGTGGCCATGGTGGGCGACGGAATCAACGACGCCCCCGCTCTTGCCAGAGCGGACGTGGGTCTGGCGATCGGAGCCGGGACGGACGTGGCCATAGAGAGCGCGGATATTGTTCTGATGAAGAACGATCTTCTGGACGCGGTGACGGCGATCCGCCTGAGCAGGGCGGTGATCCGCAATATCAAGCAGAATCTGTTCTGGGCATTTTTCTACAATTCCCTGGGAATCCCGGTAGCGGCAGGAGTGTTTTATCATGCCTTCGGGCTGAAGCTGAATCCCATGATCGCGGCGGCGGCCATGAGCATGAGCAGCATTTTTGTGGTGACGAACGCGCTGAGACTGAAAAAATTCCAGGTTTCCGGAGGAAATTCCGGGGAGCAGCAGGGGTCCCGGCAGATTCAGGTAAGGGAAGCAATGCTTCAAGGCAATGAAATAGAGAATCAGGAAAAAAAGGAGGAAACAACAATGATTACCATGAAAATTAACGGAATGATGTGTCCTCACTGCCAGGCAACAGTGAAAAAGGCTCTGGAAGCATTTCCGGGCGTGACCGCGGATGTGAATCTGGAGGACAAGGCGGCATATATCACCGGCGACGCGGATGTGGAAGCGCTGAAGAAGGCTGTGACGGACGCCGGTTATGAAGTGGTGGAAGTAGCCTGAGAGGGAAAACCGGCGCTGAAAGGCGCGGCGTATCCGGCAGGACCGAAAAGCCGGCGTTTTCCCCATATGCAGAAACAGACAGGTATCAGGAGTGGAAGAAAATCCGCAGAGTACGGATTTTCTTCCATTTTTTTCTTGTATATCCCTTTATGATACAGTAGTATATTGTGTAAAAGATAAGAAATAAACTGATAATATTTTGCAAAGGATAAAAGGGCATGCAGGACGACATGAAAAAAGACGCGGCGCTTTTGCTGCAGAAAAAAATTGAGGAGATACGTGAAAGAAACCTCCTTCCCTCCGATCTGCAGGAACAGGAGAGGGAAGAGCTTGAAAATCAGCTGTGGGACGTACTGCGGCTCTGGTCGGGGGATACCTTTCTGACGGCAAAGGGACTGGAATTTACCTATATCATCAGGGGGAACGAGATGTTTGTGAGCCGCAAGGACAAATCCCTCACCAGGGCCACGGTGATCCTGGCTTTTTATAAAGCCCTTCTGCTGCAGAAGGACGGGGGCCGGGTGGCCGGCCCCAAAAAGCTGGGAACGTTCGGGGCCAGCTATCTTTATCCTGTTTTTCTGTGTACAGGTGTGATAAAATCGTGAAATCAATTTTCCTTTCATTGACAAAACTATCTTTGCGGATTATCATGAAACCATGTATATGACGGAACATTCCGGCAGAATGGACCGGGCTGTCCGCCTGAAACGGGGAGCTTTCGGGACGTCTGCCTGAAAAACCGCAGGGGAGGAATCATGGCGAAAAAAGGATCCGGTAAGAAAAAAGGGAGAGCGGGAGATGTTCTGCTGACGCTGATTCTGGTTATAGCGATCGGGGTCTTCGGCTATGCGGCATATAATCTTTATCATATTTACACAGAGTATAAAAAGGGAACGGACGAATATAACAGTATTGAGCAGATGGCTGTTACGGAGAGGGCTCCGGATAAGGTGAAGGAGGAGCCGAAGGAGGAAGATTCCGACCTGGTGGACATGGAGGAATCCGCATCCCTGTCCGCGCCGCTGAGGATCGATTTTGACGCCCTTACCAGCGTCAACGACGATGTGGTGGGATGGATTTATGTGGAGGCCATTGATACCATCAGCTATCCCGTGGTGAAGGGGGAGGATAACGAGGAATATCTCCACAACACCTACGAGGGCACCTATAATTTCGCTGGAACCATCTTTATCGACTGCGACAATGCCAGGGATTTCAGCGACTGCAATACCCTGGTGTACGGCCACAATATGAAGAACGGCTCCATGTTCGGCCAGCTGAAGGATTTTGTCAAAAAGCCGGAGACCATAGAGAAAAGCCGTTATTTCTGGATTTTTACGCCGGAGAAGGATTACCGCTACGAGATCATTTCCGCCTACACCACCAGCGTGAACAGCGATACCTATACCCTGTTCAAGGGGCCGGGAAAGGAATTCGAGAATTACCTGAGCAAAATTACAGGCTATTCGGAGATCGACACGGATCCCGGAACGCTGACCATGATGGACAGAGTGGTGACGCTGTCCACCTGTACGGGGAATGAGGCCACGCGCTTTGTGGTGCAGGGAAAACTGGTGGATGAGCTGAACGTGGTGTGATACAGGGAAGCACGATCAGCATTGCAATGACGCCGGACGTACCGGGAACGGAGAGACTGCCCCGCCGTTTCTGATCCGGGAGTGCGGATGATCCGCAAAAAATAAAATAAATGGGAGGGACTGCAATGAGCCGGGAAGTGGAAAAGCTTCAGAAGATTATTGACGAACATGATAATATTGTATTTTTTGGAGGCGCCGGAGTCTCCACGGAGAGCGGAATACCGGATTTCAGGTCCCAGGACGGCCTGTACCATCAGAAGTATGACTATCCGCCGGAGACCATCCTGAGCCATACCTTCTTTATGCATAGGCCTGAGGAATTTTTTAAATTCTACCGCGACAAAATGCTCTGCGACACGGCGCAGCCCAACGCCGCTCACCGGAAGCTGGCGGAGCTGGAGCAGGCGGGGAAGCTGAAAGCCGTCATCACCCAGAACATCGACAATCTTCACCAGATGGCGGGGAGCAAAAAGGTTCTGGAGCTTCACGGAAGCGTGTACAGGAATTACTGTATGAAATGCGGGAAATCCTATGATTTTTCCTATATGAAGAATTCCGCGGGAGTGCCCCGCTGTGAATGCGGCGGCATGATCAAGCCGGATGTGGTCCTCTACGAGGAAGGGCTGGATAACCGGACCATCAGCGAATCCGTGAACGCCATCGCCAACGCTCAGGTGCTCATCATCGGCGGCACTTCCCTGGCGGTTTATCCTGCCGCCAGTCTCATCGACTATTTCCGCGGGGAGTACCTTGTGGTGATCAATAAATCCTCCACCCCCAGGGACCGATATGCCAATCTCCTGATCCAGGAGCCCATCGGACAGGTTTTCAGCCAGATCGTGGTGCGCTGAATTCCTCCCGGGCGGGATACGCTGTACGGTGTCCCGAGCGCCGGAAGCCTGCGAGGCGGAGAATACATTTCAAAGGATGGTGTGATATGGGACTTCTCTACGAAGTGGGGGATATCGTGACCCTGAAGAAGGGACATCCCTGCGGAAGCAGGGAATGGGAAATTCTGCGGGTGGGAGCGGATTTCCGCCTGAAATGCCTGGGGTGTGCCCATCAGATCATGGTGCCCAGGAAGATGGTGGAAAAAAACACAAAAAATCTGCGAAAGCCGGGGGAAAATCCCTGAGAGACATTGCAGGCCCGGGGGACTTCCGGGTCTGTAATTCTGAGAAGGGCACTGCAGTCTGCCGCCGGCCTGAACTTGAATCATATAATATGGAAGGATTTCGGATGGATTTTTACAAACGATTGGAGTATGTCTGCTCCCGGATTCCATACGGCCGCGCCGCCACCTACGGTCAGCTGGCTCTCCTGTGCGGCAGACCCGGCAATTCCCGTCAGGTGGGGTTCGCTCTCCGCACCGGCCGGGCAGGCGGTTCTGTCCCCGCCCACCGTATCGTGAATTCCCGGGGATTTCTCACGGGAGCCTCCGCATTTTCCTGGCCGGAAGAGCAGAAACTGCTTCTGGAGTCGGAAGGCATTCCCGTTCAGGATACCGCTAAGGGCTGGCAGGTGGATCTGTCCCGTTATGGCTGGCGCCCGTCCCTTGCGGAAGCCGAGGAGCTCCGCAGCTGTTTTGAGAAGGAGCGGATCTGAAAGGGGCTGCAAAAGGACGCGCAGCCGGCGGAGAGAGGAAAACCGGCGTCCGTTTTTTGCCGGTTTTATCAAAATTTTCC
>CANQUG010000121.1 GCA_947626985.1 uncultured Lachnospiraceae bacterium
GGGATCCTTCCCTTCCGTTCCGGGGTCTTTCCCCTCTGTACTGGGATCCTTCCCTTCCGTTCCGGGGTCTTTCCCCTCTGTCTCCTCCTGACCTTCTCCGGCTCCCGGCGTCACTGCGGCGGCAGACACCACCTGCCCTCCCGCAAATATCCACACAGCCATCAAAAGGCTGAGAATCGCAAACCATCCTTTCCTTTTCCTGAACTTTCCCGCCATTTTTCTTCTCCTCGCAACTCAGGCCCCGCTTTATTTTCCTCCTCTACAGCCGGGACACAAATCTTAAAAAGCCCTTTCTTCCCTCCGGTGTACACTTGTACACGCCGGCGTCCTCCAGCACATGTACAAACACCCTGCCGATCTCCTTTTTCAGGATTTCCTGAATATTCTCTCTGTTCACATCCCGGTATCGGGGAAGAAACTCCTTCACCCAGCCGGCATGCTTTTCTATTTTTTCATTGGAGGCGATATCCTTCCCCTCCAGAATATATTCCTCCAGAAGCTCCATCTCTTCCTTCAGTCTGGCCGGCAGCACTGCCAGTCCCATCACCTCGATCAGGCCGATATTTTCCTTCTTGATGTGGTGATACTCGCTGTGCGGATGATACACCCCCAGCGGATGCTCCTCCGTGGTGATATTGTTCCGCAGGGTCAGATCCAGCTCGAACAGGTCTCCCCTCTTTCTCGCAATAGGGGTGATGGTATTGTGAGGCTCTCCCTCCGTCTCCGCAAAGACAAAGGCATCCTCATCCGTATAAGTCCTCCACACCTCCAGCACATGGGACGCCAGATCGATCAGCCGCTTCTCGTCCCTGTGGCGGATGCGCAGCACGGACAGAGGCCACTTCACGATTCCCGCCTCCACATCCTCATAGCCCGGAATGGTCACCATCTTTTCAAAGGGCGCCTTCTCCATGGCAAAGGTATAATGTCCCCCCTGAAAATGATCATGACTGAGAATGGAACCGCCCACGATGGGCAGATCCGCATTGGAGCCCAGGAAATAGTGAGGAAACAGCTTCACGAAGTCAAACAGCTTCACAAAGGTATTTCTCTCGATCTTCATGGGCGTATGACAGTTATTGAATACAATACAGTGTTCATTATAATACACGTAGGGAGAATACTGAAATCCCCAGGGACTGTCGTTGACAGTGATGGGAATGATTCTGTGATTCTCCCTGGCAGGATGATCGGCCCTGCCGGCATATCCCTCATTTTCCGGACAGAGAAGACATTTGGGATAGGCGCCGGCCTTTGCCAGCTTCGCCGCGGCGATCGCTCTGGGATCCTTCTCCGGCTTGGAAAGATTAATGGTGATATCGATCTCCCCGTACTCGCTGTCCACCTTCCATTTCCGGTCCTTCTTCACCCGGTAGCGCCGGATGTAGTCGCTGTCCTGGCTGAACTTATAGAAATACTCCGTAGCCTCCTCAGGACTCTTCTCATACCTCTCCCAGAATTCCTTCTGAACCTGGGCAGGCCGGGGAAGAAGACAGTTCATCAGCCTGGTGTCAAAGAGATCTCTGTAAACCACGCTGTCCTCCGTCAGGCCCCGCTTCACAGCCTCATCCAGGAGCTCTCCCAGAACCTCCTCCAGGCAGACGTCCCGGTATGTCTCCTCCGGCTCCGTATAGTCGTCCTCCCTGAAAACGTCCAGAAGAAGATTGATGGTATAATTTTTTTCGCACTCCGGCGTGAGTCCTGTCTCTATTCCATACTGCACCAGTTTTCTGATACTCTCATTCAGCATTTCCGTTATCACCTCCGTCTGTCAGGAAAGTCTGTGGGCGCCGTCTCCCAGATCCACCACATAGAATTCCGCCTCATGCCCCACTTTTTTCTTATATTCTCTGCCGATGATCCGGATAAACTCCTCCACCGCATCATTTTTTACAATACTCACCGTGCAGCCGCCGAAGCCCCCGCCTGTGATGCGGGAACCCAGAACTCCCGGAATGCTCCACGCCAGCTCCGTCAGAATATCGATCTCCTCACAGGAAACCTGGTAATCATCCCTCAGGGATACGTGGGACGCGTTCATCAGCCGGCCGAATTCTTCTATATTATTGTCCCGGAGAGCCTTCACCGCCCTGATGGTTCTCTGATTTTCATAAACGGCGTGCTTCGCTCTCTTCCGGCACACCTCCTCCTTCACCGCATCCTTATGGGCTTCAAATTCCTCCTCCGAAAGCTCTCCCAGAGAACGGATATCCACTGCCTGCTGCAGCTCCTTTAACGCCCTCTCGCACTCACTTCTGCGTTCATTGTACGCGGAAGTCACCAGGCTGTGCTTCACTTTGCTGTTGATGATCACGATCCTGGCGTCCGGCAGGTTCACCGGCGCATACTCATATTTCAAAGTGCTGGTGTCCAGAAAAATAGCGCAGTCCTTTTTGCCCATGGCGCTGGCAAACTGATCCATGATCCCGCAGTTCATTCCATTGTAATGGTTCTCCCCGTACTGGCCTGCCAGAGCGATCTCCGTCATGGTAAGCTTCTCCAGTCCGAAGAGATCCCGGATCACCAGACCGGTGAGCACCTCCAGGGAAGCGGAGGAGGACAGCCCGGATCCGTTGGGAATATTTCCCCCCACCAGAAAATCCATTCCAGAGGGGATCTCATACCCTTTTTCCCCCAGAGCCCAGAGCACGCCTTTGGGATAATCCGTCCAGCCTGATTTTTCCATAGGCTTCAGGTCGTCCAGAGAGCTCTCCGTCACACCGTCCTTCGGGAAATTCAGGGAATAAAAGCGCAGCTTCCGGTCGTCCCTCTTCCGCGCCGCCCCGTAAGTCCCGATGGTGAGAGCGCAGGGAAACACATGACCGCCGTTGTAATCTGTATGTTCTCCAATGAGATTGACTCTTCCCGGAGCAAAGTAGCTGCGAATCCCGCCTTCTTCCCCAAAAATCTCCCGGAATTTTTCCAGCACCTGCTTCTGCATATCCGTGGTTTCCCCTGATCCTTTCTGCATCTTTTTATTCCTCCTGTTTTATTCTATAATTCCCCAAAAAAGGGGCAGCTTCCGTTTCTCCATATCCCGGTCAGTACTCCCAGGCTTCCAGATAGCTGATGAACACATTTCCCGCCGCCTCAAAAAGCGCCGTGCTGTCATTCATTCCGTACGGACCGATCTCTCCCGTCGCCGTATCGTACAGATAGGTATTGTATTCGTCATACCCGACGATCACCGTACTGTTCCCCGCTCCGGTTCTGGCAATGACCGGCCTCTGGGCGCTCACCTGATACAGAACGCTGTCCAGAGAACATCCGGAAAGATCGATGACCGTGCCTTCGCTTCCCAGGCCTTCGGACAGCACGCCGATATCCAGGGAGCCGGTGCGCATCACCTCAGGAATATCCTCCGCATTGAGGATCACGCGGGTTTTCTTGTTTCCTCTCTCCCACACGTACTGCTGCGCCCGGTTCAGCACAACGCCGGTACGCTCGTCCGCCCGGATAATGGCGTCCGCGGGATTGGAAAAGATACTGTCCAGACCGCCTCTGGCATACACATAATATACTTCGTCCTGAGGGATCCGCGTATCCAGCTTCACCACCCGTTCCTCCACGCTCCGCATCTTCGCGTACACCACCAGAGCCTCGTCCGTATCCGGCTCTTCCCCGAACGCCAGGCGGATCCTGGCCCCTGTTCTGGAGGAGGTGACCTGCTCGATGGAAATCTGATTGGAGGTCGCCTTTATATTATTCAGGATATTATCCTTCCTCTGAAAGACATAGGAATTGTTTTTCTTCGCCGCAAGACTGAACTCCGTGAGGGTGTCCGTCACAGAGACGTCAATAATATACAGCTGATCCTGATGGTACTCCTTTTTCAGCTGTCCCAGAAAGTTCTCGATCCGGATGGTATAAATTCCCTCGGTTCTGCGGCCGTTCTCATCGATCAGCACATCCCCGTCCATGACTATCCCGTAGATCAGATCCTCGTTCATAAAACCCAGCGGACGGAGGGTCTGCTCTTTTTCAGGGTATAAAAACCGTTCCCTAAGGGTTTCGAACTCGATGATCTTCACTCTTCCGGCCTGAGTTCCTTCCGCGATCCGATAGGCCGCGTAGGCATTCGTCTGAGAAACCACGAAATCCTCGCTGCGGATTCCCTGATCCAGGATCCAGTAATTGCTTTTGTCTATATCAATCTGATAAAGCTTCTCCGCCAGCAACAGAAACAGCTGATTGTTCTGATTTACAAAGGACAGCGTGCCCAGATCCTCCGTGAGAAATTCACAGGATTCCGTGCTGGGAATAAACACCTTCTCCTCCACCACATTCTGATCGCTGCTGTAGTGATATACGCAGACGCCGGTATATCCCTCGCGGATGCCCCGGTTCATATAACCGTAGAGAACGAAATCCACATCTCCGTTCTCTCCCACGCGGATGATCTTAATATCGTGCTCTCCCCGGGAATCCCGGTAATCTCCATTCACTCCCTTCCGGAAGCTGAAGATCCGCACAAATTTCCCCGTCTCAGGGGCATAGGACCAGAGATCCCCCTCCTGGACAAAGGCCACCACCGTGTTTTCGTCATTGGCCATATAGGTGACATTCCGGTTCCGCACCCCCAGAAGCAGCCCCTCCGCGGAGATCACAGGGAGACTGGGATCAAACACCTGATTGGTCTTCCTCTCAAAATCCAGGAGACGGATCCTGGCTTCCGTGTAGCGCATCCGGTAAAACTCCGATACGTCATATATCTCCGTATTGTTCTCCTCATCCCTGGCGGAAATCTGATAATCCACAGACATGCTCGCCGTAGTTTCATTAATCTCCTTTATGATGGGAATCCCTCTTTTTAAGATTCTGGGGCTGAGATTCCCCCAGCTCACCGCGCCCAGCCTGGAGTTGATGGTGACGCTGGAAAAATTAATGACTTCATTGGCGTCCACCGTTTCCATATAGGGCGCCAGGTTATCCGCCATGGCCTTGTCCATGCAGGATTCATAAAAAGTCTTTACAAAACGGAGATACTGCACCGTATTCAGTCCGGATCTGGATACCACTCTGGTGTAGTAGTAAACCTCGCCCGCCTCCGTATCCAGAGTGATCTGCATGGCATACTCCTGATTCATCCGCAGATCGCTCCCGATCTCCACCGTAGTGCGGAGATACCCGTCGGAGCTCCGGAGATTATTTACCTTTTTGTTTTCCATCACCCTGCTGCCGTCGCAGGTGCGTATCTCATAGGAAAGACTGTTCACATCCGTATCGTAAGGATTCACCACGAAGGTCAGCTCCCTGGAGGTATCCAGGGGAGTGATGCTGTCCCGGGTAAAATCCCCCTGCATCTTCTGGACATAGCCGTACATTCTGTTGGCCATGATGCCGCCCAGATCCACCATCACTTCCGGCAGGGTGGCGTTATTCATGTCGGAACGGTCATCCGTTGTCTCACTGTTCAGCAGAAATGCGGTTCCCGTAACCCCCATCACAAAAACCACGAACAAAATCACAATTCTGCCAATGATTTTTTTCATGTAAGTTTATACTCCCTTCCCGGAGATATCCTCCCCGTTCTCCGGCTCCCTCCCCTTCATCAGGAAACCGGATGTTCCCCGGAAGCATCCCCGGCGAACAAAAGCCTGTCCAGAGTCAGGCCGGCATTCAGCGCCTTCAGCAGCTCCCGCGTCTGCGCGGGATCGCTCTCTCCTCCCCGCTTCACTCCCCGGATCAGAAGATTTTTCGGCGTATGCTCCATATCTATAAATTCCAGAATCTGAGTATCGTAGCCTTTGGCCTCCAGAAGATTGGCCCGGATCCCGTCGGTGATCAGGGCTGACATGCGCTCCTTCAGGATCCCGTATTTCAGAACAGGCTCCAGCAGCTCGTTTTTTATCTGACGGTTCAGCTCATGCTGGCAGCAGGGCACGGAAAGAATCACCTGAGCGCCCCACTCCACAGCCTTTTCCAGGGCAAAATCCGTAGCCGTATCGCAGGCGTGAAGAGTCACCACCATGTCCACCGCAGCCACCCCTTCATAATCCGCGATATCCCCCTGATAAAAGGCCAGCTTCTCAAAACCGTATTTCTCCGCAAGCCGGCTGCACGTCTCTATCACATCCGCCTTCAGATCCAGACCGATGATCCTCACGTCATATTCCTTCAGTTCTTTCAGATAATAATACATGGCGAAGGTGAGATAGAACTTCCCGCAGCCAAAATCCAGGATCGTAAGCTCCCGGTCACGGGGAAGCGCGGGAAGCACATCCTCGATAAACTCCAGAAAACGGTTGATCTGCCGGAATTTATCGTAACGGGCGGCGATCACGCCGCCCTTCCCGTTCATCACACCCAGATCCACCAGGAAGGGAACCGGAATCCCCTCCTGCAGAATATATTTCTTCACCCGGTTATGGGCCTGAATTCTCACCGGCTCCCCGGAAGATTCTCCGGAGCGCTTCCTGGTCCGGAAGGTCATTTTTCCTTTTTTGCTTATCAGAACGCTTCCATCCATGGCCCGTCCCTGAATCTGCAGCTGGGAAAAGCCGTCCTTCAGCGTGTCCTCCATATAGGAAACGATCTCGTCCGCCCTCCAGTTCCGGTGAAAGACCTGAGTCCCCGATGTGGTCTCCGCCTGAAAGCAGATCTGTCCTTTCAGCTCCACCGGCCGTATCCGGACCTTCGAAGGCCTGCCCGCCAGGCGCTGTCCGCTGAACACCGCCTGAACAAAAGGCTCCCCCGCAAATTTTTCCAAAAATTCCCGCTCTGTAGTCATTCTACCCTTCCCCGAATGAAAAGCCGTAGTTTTCGTTTCTCAATTTCTCAGCATCCGCAGTTTTCACACCGCCGTTTTCTCCGCCGCCTTCTGAAAATTTCCTGGTACAGAAGAATTTCCGTCAGCTCCTCCAGAAGCCCTCCCGGAACATCCGGGACTCCCAGCTCCCGCTCCGCGGCTCCCCGTATGCGGCCGCAGACCTGACGGAACATCCATCGGTCCGGATATTCGTCATAGATCCTGCTTCCCTCATAATCCAGCAGGCCGCATTCTTCCTCCACCATCTGCTGAATCCCGGCCGCCGTTTCCGGATACCAGGATTTCATCAGACAGAATTCCTCCTCCTGTGCTTTTTCCTCTCCCCACAGGGAGTCATTGGAATACGCGGTGTAAAACGGATAAAATTTATGATCATTCATAACGCAGGTCCCTGTCCCTTCCAGCATGAAGCTTCTGTCTCTACTTCATCTTATGCCAAAGGAGCCGGAACTGCTCCAGTCCGCCGGAGATATCCGGCTGACAGCCTCCCGCAAAACAGACAGACCCGCTCAAAAAGCATCCCTGTCAGGCGGAAAGCCTCTCTATCATTCCCAGCGTCAGACGAACGCTGTGACGCACTGCCTCTCTCTCAAAGGCGGCATAATCCATATGAGCGCTTCCGTCAGCCTTATCCGAAATCGCACGGATCACCAGAAACGGGATTCCGTTAAGGACCGCCGCCTGTCCCACGGCAGCTCCCTCCATTTCCGTAGCGTAAGCGCCGAATTCCCTCACGAGCCTGTCCTTCACGGCCTGGTCGGATACAAACTGATCTCCCGAAGCGATCCTTCCCTCGAACACCCGGATCTCGGGATTCACCTCTGTGCAGACCTGCACGGCCAGACGGCGCAGGGCCTCGTCCGCCTGGAAGGAAAACATGTCGATCTGAGGGATCTGCCCTTTCGGATAACCGAAACCGGTGGCGTCCATATCATGATGCACCAGATCCGTGGACACCACAATATCCCCTATATTCACGTCATTGTTCAGGCTTCCGGCGATTCCCGTATTGATGATCACCTCCGCGGCAAACTCATCCGCCAGAATCTGGGCGCAGATGCCCGCGTTCACCTTGCCTACGCCGGAACGCACCACCACCGCCCTTTTGCCGTAAAGGAATCCCTCATAAAACTCCATGGAAGCTCTGCGGGTGACTTTTACGTCTTCCATCTTATCCTTCAGCTCGGCCACCTCAATCTCCATGGCTCCGATAATTCCAATACATCTCATAGAACTCATTTCTCCGATCCTTCGTATTTTTCCGCTCTCCCGCT
>CANQUG010000122.1 GCA_947626985.1 uncultured Lachnospiraceae bacterium
GGTCATGTCGTATGCCTGCAGAGCGCCGGCTCCCAATGCCTTCAGGCCCGTCTCGTAGACGGAGAGATTGCTTCCCTCGTACCGGCACTGGCTGCCGGCGAGAATCACCATGCCATGTTCCGTCGCCTTTTTCACCGCGGACACGAAGTCCTGCTTCAGGAACGGCATGCCACCCAGTCCGAAGCCTTCCACATACACGCCCCGGTATCCCTTATCCATCAGATAGTCCAGAATGTCGGGACAGATGCCGGGATACAGCTTCAGCAGGAACACCCTGTCGGAATACGCGGGCTGCAGATGAAAGATTCCCCGCTTCTCCACCAGGTTTTTCTCCTCCACATGCAGGCCCAGGGAGCTGATTTCGCCCACGCAGGGATAATTAATGCTTTCGAAGGCGTCGAAGCTCATGGTGCGTACCTTGGATGCCCGGGTTCCCAGAATGATTTTCCGGTTAAAGGCGACGAAGATGCCGGGATATCCGCTGGCCGCCATATGGATGGCGGCGCGGCAGTTTTCCAGAGCGTCCGCCACCGGATGGGCGATGGATAGCTGGCTTCCCGTGATTACCACGGGAATGGAAATATTCTGCAGCATATAGGAAAGCATGGAGGAGGTATAAGCCAGAGTATCCGTGCCGTGAATCACCACAATTCCCTGGCAGGACGTACTGTGCAGGGCGATGAGTTCAGCCAGCGCCGCCCAGTCGTCGGGAAACATATTGGCGCTGTCCACGGAACGAAAATCCTCCGTGGAAAGATCCAGATTTTTGGATATCATCCGGAGCTCCTCCAGCATGTCGCCGCTGCGGATTCCCGGAACCATACCGGTCTCGCTGCTGATGGAGGAGAGCGTTCCTCCGGTGTTGATGATCAGGATTTTTTTCTTCATATTATTGTGTCTCCTGTTGGAAATGATTTTATAAGGCTGATTTTTTTCGCCAGTGTAACCGAAGCAGGCGTATGGCTATTGGGGGATTCTGTCTTTTCGCACATCTTTTTTTGCCTGCATAACCGGAACAGCATTGCTATATCATATCAATGATACTACAATTCTGTTGTAAAAGGTATCTCAGTATCAAAATTTTCGATTTTCAGATACGGGATTCTTCGTTTTTCAGGTACGGTGTTCTCTGATTGCATTTTCCGCATTGCGGAAGTATACTATACTATAAAGGTATAGATAGAACCAAAACGCGGGGAGGCACAGAGAGATGGCTAATTTTACGAAGAAGGCAATCAGGGATTCTTTTCTGAAGCTGCTGGAGGAGCGGCCGATTTCACGGATCACGGTCAAGGATATTGTGGCGGACTGCGGGGTGAACCGGAATACCTTTTACTATTATTTTGAGAGTATTCCGGAACTTCTGGAGGATACCGTCATGGAGGACGCCCGGGAACTGATTCGGATGTATCCCTCTGTGGAAAGCCTGGAGGACTGCCTGGACGCCGTGGTGAATTCCGCCCTGGCAAAAAAGCGGGCAGTGCTGCATATTTATAATTCCGCCAACCGTGAAATTTATGAACAGTATCTCTGGAAGGTGTGCAGGCACACGATTGGCGGTTATGTCAATACTGTGCTGAAGGGGAGAAAGGTTTCGGAGAGCGATCTGCAGCTGATCGTTCAGTATCTGGAATGCGTGGGGTTCGGACTTGTGTCGGGATGGCTGGCTACGGGAATGACGGAGGATATCCGCGGTTCCCTGAAACGGATCTGCGAAATCAAAAAGGGAATGGTGGAGGAGATGATCTCACGCTGTGAGGTGAAGTGAGGAATCGATTCCGGACAATTTTGCTCCAGTGTCTGAATTTCAGACACTGGACTTTTTTTGTCTGTTTTAAGAAAAAGCCGTCCTGCTGTAAGATTTACAAAAGAAACAGGATAAATATGGAAAGGAACGGTGAAGATTTATGGGTTACGCAAAAGCGGTGGTAAAGTACCGGATACCGATTCTGATTTTTGCCCTTCTTCTGCTGATTCCCTCTGTTCTGGGAATAGCGGGAACAAGGATCAACTATGACATGCTGGATTACCTGCCGGAGGATATGGAGACGGTGATCGGTCAGAACGAGCTCCTGGAGGATTTTGGAAAAGGAGCCTTTTCTTTTCTTATCGTGGAGGATATGCCGGCAAAGGATGTGGCTGCGCTGAAGAAACAGATTCAGCAGGTGGACTATGTGGAGACGGTTCTCTGGTATGATTCTGTCGCGGATATTTCTCTTCCCATGGAGGTTCTCCCGGAAAAGCTGTACCGGGAATTTAATACGGACCACGCTACCATGATGGCGGTTTTCTTTGACACCTCCACATCCTCGGATGTGACGATGGACGCCATTCGGGAAATCCGGCGGATTGCGGGGAAGCAGTGCTTTGTCTCCGGGATGTCGGCTCTGGTGACGGATCTGAAGGACCTCTGCGAAAAGGAAGAGCCTATTTATGTGGGAATCGCCGTGTTTCTGGCCTGCGCGGCCATGCTGATCTTCCTGGACGGCTGGCTGGTTCCTTTTGTGTTCCTCATCAGCATCGGGATGATGATCCTGATCAATCTGGGCTCCAATTATTTTCTGGGAGAAATTTCTTATATTACAAAGGCTCTCTCGGCAGTGCTGCAGCTGGCTGTCACCATGGATTATTCCATCTTCCTCTGGCACAGCTATAATGAGCAGCGCAGGCGCTCCCGGGACAACAAAGAAGCCATGGCCGGGGCCATTCATGAAACCATGACCTCCGTGGTGGGAAGCTCCATCACTACCATCGCCGGATTCATCGCCCTTTGTTTCATGTCTTTCACTATGGGCCGGGACCTGGGCATTGTGATGGCAAAGGGAGTTTTGCTGGGAGTGATCGGCAGTGTGACGGTTCTGCCTGCTCTGATCCTGATTTTTGACAAACCGCTTCAGAAGACCAGACATAAACCGCTCATTCCCGACGCCGGCGGATTTGCCAGAGGAGTTGTAAAGATTTTTCCGGTATTCCTGGTAATTTTTGTTCTGCTGATTCCTCCGGCTTATATGGGCTATGCCAGAACGAATGACGAGGTGTACTACGATCTGGGCAAATGCCTGCCTGAGGATATTGATTATGTGATCGCCAACAGCAAACTGTCGGAGGACTTCAATATCGCCTCCACCCATATGATGCTGGTGGACGCCGGACTTTCGCCCAAAGACGTGCGGAACATGATGGGGGAAATGGAACAGGTGAAGGGCGTGAAATATGTTCTGGGCCTGGAATCTGTGATCGGCTCCCGGGTGCCGGAGGAAATTTTGCCGGAATCTGTCGTCAGTGTTCTGAAAAGTGATAAATGGGAGCTGCTGCTGATCAATTCGGAATACCGGGTGGCCAGCGATGCAGTGGGAGAACAGATCGACGAACTGAATGCGATTCTGAAAAGATATGATGAAAGCGGCATGCTGATCGGAGAAGCCCCCTGCATGAAGGATATGATCGAAACCACCGCCCATGATTTCCGGGTGGTGAACGCGGTGTCCATTCTGGCGATTTTCCTGATCATTGCCTTGGTGGAGAAGAGCATTTCGCTTCCTTTCATCCTGATCGCAGTGATCGAGCTTGCCATCTTTATCAATCTGGGGATGCCTCATTATCTGGGGCAGAGCCTGCCTTTCATCGCGCCGATCTGCATCAGTACCATTCAGCTGGGAGCTACTGTGGATTACGCCATCCTCATGACCACCAGATATAAGACCGAGAGGATCCGGGGAAAGGAGAAGAAGGACGCGGTGAAAACGGCGCTGGCGGTTTCCATTCCATCCATTATCGTGTCAGGTATGGGACTCTTCGCCGCCACCTTCGGAGTGGCTGTCTATTCGGACATTGATATCATCAGTTCTATGTGCATGCTGATGGCGAGAGGCGCTGTTGTGAGTATGCTTTGCGTGATTCTCATTCTGCCGGCGCTTCTGACACTGTGCGACGGGATCGTATGCAGGACGACCATCGGCATGAAGGCAAAGAAGTAAAAAGGACGAAGAGGTCAAAGGGGATTTCAGCGGTTACGGATACGGTTTTTGTTGTTTGGAATAAAAGATGGAACGGGAGGTTGTTCTGAAATGAAAAGATCAGTGATAAATATGATGGCGGCGGTCTGCAGCGGAACGCTGGTGCTGACGGGAGTTCCCTTCAGCGTTTACGGCCAGACGGAGGAAAGCGGAGCTGTGGAGGAAACAGCGTTTGCAGAAGACAGCGGCGAAGGAGTTTCGAAGGATGAAACGGTGTACGTCCTTGCCGGTGCGGACGGTTCCGTGGAGAAGGTGATCGTCAGCGACTGGCTGAAAAATACTGTGGGCGCGCAGACCCTGGAGGACAAAACAGAGCTGACGGACATAGAAAACGTGAAGGGGGAAGAAGGATGGACCTCCGGAAGCGACGACTCCCTTGTGTGGGACGCTCAGGGCAGAGATATTTACTATCAGGGAAATACGGAGAAGGAACTGCCGGTGGAGATCAGCATTACATACAAACTGGACGGGGAGGAAATTTCTCCTTCGGAGCTGGCGGGAAAAAGCGGAAAGGTCACTGTCCGTTTCGATTATGTGAACCGGCAGTATGAGGAAGTGGATCTGGACGGGGCAAAGGAGACGATGTACGTTCCCTTTGCCGTGGTGACGGGAGCCGTATTGGACAACGATGTATTTACCAATGTGGAAGTGTCCAACGGAAAGCTTTTTGACGACGGCGGCCACACGGTAGTTGCGGGGATCGCATTCCCCGGGCTGCAGGAAAATCTGGGGATTTCTCAGGAGGAATTGGAGATTCCCTCTTATGTGGAGATTACCGGCGACGCGGAAAACTTTGAGCTGGGCACAACGGTTACCCTTGCCGGAAACGGACTGTTCAATGGAACAGATATGGAGGAGTTCGATTCCCTGGATGATCTGAAGGATTCCATGAGGCAGCTGACGGATGCGATGGAGCAGCTGCTGGACGGATCCGTACAGCTTTCTGACGGTCTTTCCGCGCTGCTGGAGCAGTCAGGAGAACTGACAGACGGAGTGGATCAGCTGGCGGAAGGCGCAAAAGCGCTGAAAGCCGGAACAGGAAACGTGGATGACGGAGCGGCTCAGCTGAAAGAAGGAGCGGCCCAGCTTAGCGACGGGCTGAATGCGCTTCTTTCCAATAATGATACGCTGAACGGCGGCGCCGCTCAGATAGTCGGATCAATCTTTGCCTCTGCGGACGCCCAGCTGGCTGCCGCTGGTCTGGAGCTGCCTGCGCTCACCATGGAGAATTACGGAGAGGTTCTGGACGGCGTAATCACGCAGCTGGAGGCTGCGGGTCAGGATACCGGAACACTGAGCGCCCTCAGGGAATCTCTGGACAGCTGCAGCGCCTTCTGCCAGGGACTGCAGTCCTACACGGAAGGAGTCGCGCAGACAGCCGCCGGCGCGGAAGCGCTGAAAACAGGCTCGGAAAGTCTGAAGGAAGGAACGGAACAGCTCAGCACCGGAGCGGAGGTGCTGGATATCGGAGTTCTTGCGGTGCAGGCAGGGCTGCCGGAACTGCTGGACGGCATCACTCAGCTTCGGGACGGAGCGGTGCAGCTTGACGATGGTCTGAAGGAATTGAATGAGGATGGTATTCAAAAGCTGGCGGATGCTGTGAACGGTGATCTGGACGGGCTGCTCACGAGAGTGCGGGCCATGAAGAACGTATCGGAAAACTATAAGAGCTTTGCCGGTGCGTCTGAGGAGATGGAGAGTCAGGTAAGGTTCATTTTCCGGACGGATTCTGTTTCATCGGATACTGAGGTGAGTGAGGAAGAAAAATAAACCGGATTTGACGGATATTGACTGTTCTGGCGCAATGCAGGAAAACACCTGCATTGCGCAGCAAAAAAATAAACTCGCATTTCCTGTCGTTATTGTACAGGAAATGCGAGTTTTTGTATATCCGTTCCTTTATTGAGCACTTACCAGAAGTTAGAGCTGTATTTTTCAAAATACCGATTTCTCGGCTTTCCAAATGCCTCAAAATCCCGCTTTTGTACCTTTTCTGTACCTTTTGTGAAAAAAATCCTGCTGCCAGACAGCTGTTTTGTACCGCATGGCAGCAGGCGTTTCTATTATCCGATCTTCATATTTTTCTGCACCGCCTCCATTTTTCCCTGTATCTGTGCGAAGTCCAGGTGTGTATATACGTCCAGTGTAATAGATATGTTGGTATGACCCATGATGTACTGCAATACCTTTGGTTCCAATCCTGCTTCGGCCAGTCTGGTACAGGCTGTATGTCTTAATATGTGCGCTGATATGTGAGGCATCAAAAACGGTTCCCTTGACGCTTTCAAAAATAATAAAAGAATGACAGAATATATTAAAGAGATTATTGCCAAACGGGAGAAACCAATCTATTCCAAAGATGCACATGAGAAAAGAGATTACCACATACCTATTAAGCATTCTCTTTATGCCAAAATACAGCAACACGCCGCCAATATGGGGGAAAGCGCAACCGCCTTTATCAACCGCGCAATAGATGAAACTATGGAACGTGACAACCAGAAAAGCGAGTAGGGCAGCAGGCGGCTTCTTATCAGGTATCGGCAAAATTGCCGACTCCTAAACTTTGAGGAAACCTGATAGAGACAGACCCGGGGGTAAGTGTTCGTTTAGGCGTGTTTTTGTCCGCTTTACAGTGTCCTGCTGCCGATCTGCTCAAAAATGAGCGGGTTGTTATGAGGGGGCAAAATACCTCCCCATTTTGGGAACCTGATAGAGACAACTCAGTAACGTTTCGTTATCCAGTTAGAATCTCCTGCTGCCGACTGCTGAAAATATAACCGATCTGGCGGCGGAAAACTCCGCTGTGAGACTGGCAGCCGGATTTTCGGCGGCGAAACCACTGTACCCGAAAGTACGCTTGTAAAATCTCACGGCTGAATTTTCAGCCATGAGGAAAACGCAAATCTGCGTCCTGCTACCGGATTATTTTCTAAAACCGCTTGCGTCCTGCTGCCGGATGTGCTATATTGAGAACAGAAAAAGGAACAACCGCCCACAAGGGGTTGACCTAAAATAGCGATAACATAGAATTGCCACCCACTACCGGCCAAAGTATAAGGGTGGTTTTTCTATGCCTTATAACATCAATGACAGATCAAGTAAATGAATGTCAGCAATGCCAGGATGAATAAACCGAACTGCATCAGATCATTGAAACTGAATTTGTTCTTCATCAGCACCACCCCCATTCTATGTAGAATAGAGGTCAGCCACCCTGCAACACGATTGTTCCTGTACACATCTTAACATACAGGATTCTTTCTTTCAATCGCTTTTCTGGCATTGCAGAGGGTGATTTCCGGCTTTTATCCCTTTATCCTATAATTTGTACATTGAAAGCCATACAGACCGAAATTATCCCCTTTTCAGTTCGAGTGCTCTCCTTGTCCAGAATATTTCTGCGCATAGCATCCGCCATCTGCTGCCGCTGTTCGTCTGTGTATTCCCTCGGCGGGATAATCCTCACCCATGAAACAGGAATATGTGCGCAAATGCTCCCGTCCGTATTCTCCACCACAATCTGACATTCCTCCGGGTGTTCTGTTGCCAATCTCTTAATTTTGCTTATGTACCGTCCCTGTGAGAAAGATACCGTTGCCCGGTCACTGTCCTTTAAGAACTCTATTCCGTTTTCTACATTCCCGGAAAGGTCCGGAAGCGTAATTTGCTTTACTGTTAGTAAAATGACACTTTCAGGAAAAATATTAAAGATGTTAAAAGCAAGAACTGATTCATCGGAGACCCCTCTTGCACAAACAATTTATTTTAATAACGGAAAAATGTATAAAGTATATCCATCTGACCAAGAAAGTTGGTATAATGCAAGGTATTTGGTATCAGATGGGGCAACCTATGATTTAGAAAATGTCCATGACATTCAGAAAATACCTACACCTAAATTCGCAAA
>CANQUG010000123.1 GCA_947626985.1 uncultured Lachnospiraceae bacterium
AAGAAGTCCCAGTGGATCTTCGGCGGCGACGGATGGGCCTATGATATCGGCTTCGGCGGCGTTGACCATGTTCTGGCAAGCGGACGCGACATCAACGTTATGGTATTCGATACCGAGGTTTACTCCAACACAGGCGGACAGTCCTCCAAGTCCACACCTACCGGCGCCATCGCGCAGTTCGCTGCAGGCGGCAAAGAGGTGAAGAAGAAAGATATGGCTTCCATCGCCATGAGCTACGGTTATGTGTATGTTGCTCAGATTTCCATGGGTGCAGACTTCAACCAGACCGTGAAGGCCATCGCGGAGGCAGAGGCTTATCCGGGACCGTCCCTCATCGTGGCATACGCTCCCTGTATCAACCATGGTATCAAGAAGGGTATGGCCAAGGCTCAGACCGAGGAAGAGCTGGCTGTAAAGGTTGGCTACTGGCACAACTTCCGCTACAATCCCGCGGCTGAGAAGAAATTCACCCTGGATTCCAAGGCTCCGAACATGGAAGACTATCAGGCATTCCTGGACGGCGAGGTTCGTTACAACTCTCTGAAACGTCAGAATCCGGAGAAGGCAGCCAGACTGTTCGCGAAGAACGAGTCCGAAGCGAAGGCAAGATATGAATACCTGAGCAAGCTGATCAATCTCTACGGCGGAGAGGAATAATTCCTGCCGGTCAGTGGAAAACTGAGCAGATATCCATAACATGATCACATAGAATGGCCGCAGCGCATGGCCGTGCGCTGCGGCTGCTTTGTATGATTCGCCCGTCTGAAGGCTTCGGCAATACAGGGATCCTTCGGCGGGGGAATCCCATATAACGGAGGCTGGATAAAGGATGAGCAGATTATCTGTGGTGCTTCCCGCGTACAATGAGGAGCTGATGGTGGAAAAAGCCTGCCGGACGCTGAGAGAGGTTCTGACGGGAGCAGGGATTTCCTATGAACTGGTGCTGGTGGACGACGGTTCCCGGGACTGTACCTGGGAGAAAATCAACATGGCCGGACAGGAGGATGAGAGGATCGTGGGAGTCCGTTTTTCCAGAAATTTCGGCAAAGAGGCGGCCATTTACGCCGGTCTGGCTCAGGCGGAGGGAGACGCAGTGGCTGTGATGGACTGTGACCTTCAGCATCCTCCGGAAACTCTGGTGGAGATGTACCGGCTCTGGGAACAGGGCTATGAGGTCATCGAGGGTGTAAAAGCGGACCGGGGGAAGGAGAATATGCTTTACCGCAAGAGCGCGGGACTCTTTTACAGGATCATGTCCGCCGCTACGAAGGTGGATATGAAAAATGCTTCGGATTTTAAAATGATGGACCGCAAAGTGGTGAAAAGCATTCTTTCCATGCCGGAGAGAAATATGTTCTTCCGGGCGGTTTCCTCTTGGGTGGGATATCGATCTGCCCAGGTGCAGTTTCAGGTACAGGAGAGACAGGCGGGAAAATCCAAATGGAATTCCTGGACTCTGATCAGATATGCATTTACCAATATTGTGTCTTTTACTACGATGCCCCTCCAGTTTGTTACGTTCGGGGGCGGTGTGTGCTTTCTGCTGTCCATGGCGCTGGCGCTGTACTCCCTGGTGCAGTATGTGAATGACCGTGCGGTGGAAGGCTATACCACCATCATCATTGTGCTCCTGTTTATCGGCAGCGCAGTGATGGTCAGTCTGGGAATTATCGGTTATTATATCGCAAAAATTTATGAAGAAGTAAAACGCAGACCCAGGTATCTGATTTCCGGAATTGTCCGGGGAGGAGGAGAGGTTCCCGGAGAAGGGGCTGCAGAGAAGAACAGGGATCCGGGAATATAAATGATATTGTACCGGCAGTTCTGCCCGGAATGAGAGATGGAGGAATTCATGAAACGACTGCTTGAAAAGCTTTACAGAAATTCGATTGTGCGGTATGTGTTTTTTGGCGGCTGCACCACCGTGGTGAACCTGCTCTCCTTTTATTTTCTGCGGAAAGCTGGAGTGAACCTGCATATCGCAAATATTATTTCCATAGTCCTGGCGATTCTTTTTGCCTATGTGGTGAATTCCAGGTACGTTTTTCAGGATACCTGCGAGACTCTGAGAGATCATATTCAGCCCTTTCTGAAGTTTATCGGGGCCAGGCTTGTGACCATGGTCATTGAGGTGGGGGGAGTATGGCTGTTTGTGGACGTCCTGCATATAAAGGATATGATAGGGAAACTTATCACACAGTTTGTGGTGATCGTACTGAATTATGTACTCAGCAAACTGTTTGTGTTTACGGGAAATAAAAATAATATGTGACACACTGTGAATCAGTCATTTTAAAATCAGGAGGAAGAAAAAATGAAGTTACAGGAAGCTCTGGAAAAAATCCGGCCGCTGGATGAAAAAGCCATGGAGGTGGCCCGCAGACGGTGGGACAGCATTGCCAAACCCCTTCATTCTCTGGGAAAAATGGAGGACCTGATCACCCAGATCGTGGGAATCACTTCCTGCCAGAACGTGGACACCTCGAAACGCGCCCTGATCGCCATGTGCGCGGACAACGGCGTGGTGGAGGAGGGCGTTACCCAGACCGGGCAGGAGATCACCGCCCGCGTGGCCGACGGCTTCCTGGAGGGAATCACCACTGTCTGCGCCATGTGCCGGAAATGGGATGTGGACGTTCATCCCGTGGATGTGGGAATCGCCGTGGATACCAATGTGCGCACGGATCTGAAGGTCGCTTACGGCACGAAAAACATGACGAAGGGCCCCGCCATGACAAGGGAGGAGGCCATTAAGGGCATAGAATCCGGAATCGCTATGGCGGAGGAGCTGAAGGCCAAAGGCTACAATATTCTTGCCACCGGCGAGATGGGAATCGGAAATACCACCACCAGCAGCGCCGTGGCTTCCGTTCTTCTGGGACAGCCTGTGGAGGAGATGACCGGCCGCGGCGCAGGACTTTCCAGCGAGGGCCTTGTGAGGAAGATCCATGCCATCAAAAAGGCCATCGAGGTGAATCAGCCCGATCCCGCGGACGCCATCGATGTGCTGGCGAAGGTGGGCGGCCTGGATATCGCCGGCCTGGCCGGTGTGTTCCTGGGGGGAGCCGTGTTCCGGATCCCGGTGGTGATGGACGGTTTCATCTCCTGCGTGGCAGCCATGATTGCGGGAGATATCTGTCCGGAAGCTCTGAATTATGCCATTGCATCCCATGTGTCCAGGGAACCGGCGACCCATCTGGTTCTTCAGCATATGGGCAAGGAGGCCGTTCTCCATGCGGACATGTGCCTGGGGGAGGGGACCGGCGCCATCGCCTTCCTGCCTTTCCTGGATCTGGGAGCCTACCTTTACAATACCATGAGTACCTTCGACGCATTTCAGATGGATCAGTACGAGGAGCTTGTATAAAAAATGATGATTCTTGTTACAGGCGGCAGCGGAAGTGGAAAATCCGCTTTTGCGGAGCAGCGGGTCCTGTCCTTGGGAGAAGGGAGAAGAATTTACATCGCTACCATGCAGCCCTATGACGACGAGGGCAGACGGCGGGTGGATCGGCACCGGGCCATGCGCGCCGGAAAGGGCTTCGAGACGGTGGAGCAGTACACCGGTCTGAAGAATCTGTCCCTGCCTTCCGGGAGCATCGCTCTTCTGGAATGCATGTCCAATCTGGCTGCGAACGAGATGTTCGGAGAGGAGGGAGCCGGAGCGGATACGGTGAGCGAGATCCTGGAGGGCGTGCGGCGGATCCGGCAGCAGGTTTCCCATCTGGTGATCGTCACCAACGAAATTTTTTCCGAGGCGGTTTCCTATGAAGGAGACACGGACACCTACCGGAAGTATCTGGGCGAGATCAATCAGCAGCTTGCCCGGATGGCGGATGAGGTGTGCGAGGTAGTTTATGGAATTCCCGTGTATGTCAAAGGAGGAGAGGGATGAAAACCTCTGGAAGCAGCGAAAAAAGGTCTGAAAACAGAAAAAAAACATCCGGTCACAGAGGAAGGCAGCTCCGGCGCTTCGGGAACAGTCTGTGGAACAGCTTCAAGATTGCCTTCGCCATGTTTTCCAAAATTCCGGTGCCCCAGGCAGAGTGGACCAGGGAAAATATGAAGTATATGTTCTGCTTTCTGCCCTTTGTGGGGGCTGTCATCGGAGGGCTTTCGCTGGCAGTCAGCTATGCCTGGACGCGGTTCCAGTTTCGGAACGGATTCGCTGCGGCGGTTCTGGTAGTGATTCCGGTGGCTGTCTCGGGAGGACTCCATCTGGACGGGCTGCTGGATACAGCGGACGCCATGAGCTCCTGGAGAGAGAAGGACAGACGTCTGGAGATTCTCAAGGACTCCAACGCGGGAGCCTTCGCCGTGATCACTGCGGCGGTGTATTTCCTTCTGCTGTACGGGGCCTATTTTCAGATTGGCAATAACTTTTACGTGATGTGCGTTATGGCGGCAGGGTTTGTCATCTCCCGCTGTCTGGGAGGGCTCTGCGCCATATGCATTCCTCCGGCGAAGGCCGACGGAACAGGGGCGGAGTTCGCCAGAAAATCAGGAGACCGGGCGGTCCGTAATGTGCTGATCGTCTACCTGCTGGCGATGCTGGCGCTGATGATCTGGGTGGATCCTGTGCTGGCAGCCGCTGTTTCCGTGACAGCGGCCGGGGTGTACGCGTATCATTATCATACGGTGATGAAGTATTTCGGCGGGACGACGGGAGATCTGAACGGGTGCCTGATCTGTCTCTGCGAGGCGGCCTTTGCGCTGGTGCTGGCGGTGGTGTCGAATTTTCTGTGAAGACGGATGGGGAGGGCCTGGCTATGAAGATGATTATCGGGGGCGCTTTTCAGGGGAAAAGCGCCTTTGCGCAAAAAGAATTTCCGGAAATCCACTGGGTTTCGGGAGAGGAAATCAGTATGGACGAGCTGATGACGGCAGAGGGCGTACTGGGATTCCATCGTTTTATCCGAAAAGAGATGGAGACGGGACGGGACGTGACCGCGCTGGCGGAGAAGCTGATCCGGGAAAATCCGGAGGTGATTCTGGTGTCCGATGAAATCGGTTACGGGGTGGTGCCCGCAGACGCCTTTGACCGGGCCTACAGGGAGGCTGTGGGGCGGATATGCACGCAGCTGGCGGCGTTCAGCACCCGGGTGGTGCGGGTCGTGTGCGGGATCGGGACCGTGATCCGGTGACCCTGTAAAAGGAGCGCAGTCGGAGAGTTTTATGAAGATCAGGACCGGCGGAGGTACCGGGAAGACCTGAGACCGGGAGAGAAAGCCCGGACGAATACAGAATACAGGCCGGAACGATAAGGAGAGACAATGGGGGAATTGTGGCTGATCCGTCACGGTATGACGGAGGGAAATAAAACAGGAAAGTACATCGGGATCACAGATGAACCGCTGAGCCCGGAGGGCAGAGAGATGCTGGCGGGGAAGGAATATCCGACTCCCGAACTCGTGTTTGCAAGCCCCCTGAAGCGCTGCAGGGAGACTGCGGAGATCCTGTTTCCCGGAGTGCGGGTCATGGCGGTGGAGGAGCTTGCGGAGTGCGATTTCGGCCATTTTGAGAATAAAAATTATCTGGAGCTGACCGGAAATGAGGAGTACCAGGCCTGGATCGACAGCAATGGGACACTTCCCTTTCCCGGCGGAGAAAGCCGGGAGGATTTTCAGTCCAGGGTTCTGCAGGGATTCCGCAGAGTTCTGCAGGAGTGCGGAGACAGGAATATCCGCAGGGCGGCTCTGGTGGTCCATGGAGGAACGATCATGACCATCATGGAGAGATACGGGAAGCCGGAGAAATCCTTCTATGAATGGCAGCTGAAAAACGGAGAGGGATACCGCCTCACGTTAAAATACGAAAAGAACGGGACTGTTTTTGCGGGAAGGGAGGCAGAGGATGGAGATCAACTATGAGGAATATGAGAAAAGCTGCGAAGAGATCCGGGCTGCGAACAACCGGCTCCTGGAGCTGTTCCGGGACAGTCTGAGCGGCTTAAAGCCCGGGACGGCGCGCAGACACGTGGAAAACGCGGAGCTCTATATCAACAGCTACCTGCTGTATGAGGAGCCTCTGACCTTCGAGCATGGCGTGAGCAGGATTGATGATTATCTGGGGTATTATTTTATCCGCAGGTTTATGTGGTCAACGCCGGGAACCATCCGGAGCGCGGCCACAGGCATAAAAAAGTTTTATAAATGTATGCTGGACCACGGAAAGATCCGGAAGGAAGACTACGATTTTTTATGTGAGGAGATCAGGTACGGACTGCCCAAATGGCAGGCGGACTGCGCGCAGTACAATGATCCGGAGGAGGACAGCCCCTTTGATTTTTTCTGAACGGAGGAAATTCCGGGGCAAAGGCGGCGCAGAGCTCCGGACGGTATGAGAAATTGTGAAATCACAGAGGGTTTGGACATGAATACGGAAAAATTTATAAAAAATATTACAGATCAGGTGAAAGAACTGCAGATTAAGCTTGGGTATGTCAAAGAGGTGGTCAGGCTGTATTATCCGGCGGCCTCTCTGAATACGCTTCTGGGACTGGAGGGAAAAACGGCTCGTGAGCTGGAGGAGCTTCTGAATCATGAGCAGACTCTGGCGGAAGGGCCTCTCGGCAGGCTGGAATTTTCCGCCCGCGGGAACCGGGTGGAGGTGCATGTTCCGCCGGAGGGCGTGGAGTATGTCCATGACTGTGTGGAGACGCCGCCTTTTCTGAGGGATATCATCGGATTTTTTCAGAATCACCATCACGGGACCATCGAAGAAATCTGCGGAATCTTTGCCTCCTACAGCCGGGACTATCACTGCGACAGGATGCCGGAGGGATCGGATTTTGACTATGCGGTTTATTTTGAGGACAGCTCCATTGACGAGTACTGCTACTGTATCAAAGAGGAGATGGAGCATACCATTTATCATCGCTTTACCAGGGAGGATTATCTGGCATTTTCGTAGGATTGCCGGAGAAGCGCCTGATTTTCCCTGATGCATTATGGGAATTTTATTCTTTTTATAAATTTATTAGAATTAAGACAAAATTTCCTCACATTTATCCTGTATGATAAAAGAGTCTTAAGGATAAAAAGATTTTTAAGACATCTTGCAGCTGCTTAATGCCGGAGCGGCTGTAAGTACTCTTTCCTTTCCCTAAAAATAAACCGCCGCTTCTCAACAAGATCGTTGAAGGAGCGGCGGTTTTGTTTTGCCTGAAAATCAGACGGGACATCCGGAAGACGTTCTGTCTGCCCTTCTCAGCGTCTGCACCGGTTAAAGCAGGAGTAGATCTCCTGTACCCGGGGCACGGCGTATCCGCAGGGAATGGAGGAACCCTCCCCCAGGAAGGACAGCCCTTTTTCATTAAGCTGCTTCTCCAGGAACAGAACAATCTGGGAGATGGTCCGCTTTCCGTCGATAAGATGCTCGCAGGCATATTTCAGAAGGAGTCCCAGAGCGGCGGTCTGCTCCGTATCGATCAGCTGCTCCACGTAGCGCAGGTCGATTTCCTGATGGTCCAGGGAGAATCCGTCCTTTCCGTGCACCTTCATTTTCATTCTGTCGGACCGGACGGAGGGAACGGTCATGGGGCGATGGCTCTGAGGCATGGCGAACGCCGGCGTATCGGAGGGCAGCAGGGGATATTCCTTACACAGCTCTTTGGTGGAGGCGGTGATATCCAGCGGACGGTAGCTGTCCATCTGAATGATGGTATCCGCAATGTGGAAGAAGGCGCCGGAGCTTCCCGCCACCAGAACGGTGGAAATCCCGGCCTTTTCGTACAGGTCCCGGGCTCTCTCCAGGAAGGGCGTGATAGGTTCCTTCTCTCTTCGGATCACCTTCTGCATGAAGGTATCCCTTACCATAAAATTCGTGGCGGAGGTATCCTCATCCAGAAGAAATACCC
>CANQUG010000124.1 GCA_947626985.1 uncultured Lachnospiraceae bacterium
TATTCCGCGGCGGACAGCGCCATTCAGTATCTGGAGCTGTGGACCACCAGCATGCAGGTTGTAGCGGCGGTGGATGTGCCGGAGTTCGACCAGATGATCGCGGACGCCAGGGAAATCGTGGATCCGCAGGGCTTCAACGACGCCCTTCACGCGGCGGAGGATTATCTGGCAGATGAGAACGCTTACGTGATCCCGCTGTTTAACTATAATACGCCCGCGCTCGTTCAGCCGTATGTGGAAGGAAGGACGATGGCAGGAATCTATCCGTATTTTGCATACACCTCGATCAGCGAGTAAAAGAAATTTGTTTATTCCCAACGGAGGGACTGCCGTACGATACGGCGGTCCCTTTGTTCATTTTGAGAAATTAAAAAAGACGGGAAGTCAGATAATATGGATGAGAAAAAAAGAACGGAAATCGCGGATCTGAATCTTCTTCGCAGCGTATCGGAGCTGAGCTGCAGCCCGGACGGGCGGTATCTGGCCTTTGTGGTGAAGGAAACGGATCAGAAGGAAAATACGTACAAGAATAATCTGTGGCTGAAGAAGGAAGAGGAGGAGCTGGCATGTCCTCTTACCTTTTCCGGCATGGGTGGAATCTTTTTATGGCAGGACGGGAAAACGCTCCTGTTTGCGGCGGAGCGGACAAAGGAGGACGAACCGAAGAAAACCGAGGAAAAGACCTGCTTTTACCGCCTGAACGTGACGGGCGGAGAGGCCTGCAGAGCCTTCGAGATCAAAAAGACGGTGGAATTTATCCGTCAGGTGAAGCCCGGTCTGTACTGCCTCGGCGTCCGGGAGGATAAAAACGCGCTGCCGGAATCCTCTAAGGAGGAAGAGCGGGAGGAGGAACTGGATTACCATGTGATAGAGGAAGTGCCCGCATGGGGAAACGGCCGGGGCTTTATTGCCGGCATCCGCCGGGGCCTTTTCCTTTTCTCCGCCGGATCTGCTGAAGCCGCCGGCAGGCTGTCCCTTCGTGGACCGCTGCGAGAAGGCGATGCGGATCTGCAAGACCACCATGCCGCCGCTGTCGGTGTTTTCCGATACCCACAGCAGCTTCTGCTGGCTGAATGAGAAGAGACGCAGGGAGGAGGCGAAGGGACATGAATGACCGGGAGGTACTGATTTCCATCGATCATCTGAAGACGTATTTTGAAGTGGGAAAGGGTCTGGGGAAAAAACAGGTGGTCAAGGCGGTGGATGATATCAGCCTGGATATTTACCGGGGAGAAACCGTGGGCCTGGTGGGAGAGTCCGGCTGCGGGAAGTCCTCGCTGGGCCGGACGATCGTGAAGATCAACGAGCCCACCTCGGGCCGGATTCTTGTAAAGGGAGAGGATATCACGGATCTTTCCGGCACGGCGCTGAAGCGCTTCCGCAAGAACATTCAGCTGATTTTTCAGGATCCGTACGCTTCTCTGAATCCCCGTATGACGGTGGGCGAGATCATCCGTGAGCCGATGGTGATTCATCATATTTATTCCACGAGAAAGGAACAGGACGACCGGGTGGTGGAGCTTCTGCAGACGGTGGGTCTGAAGCCGGACCATATCCGGCGGTATCCTCATGAGTTTTCCGGGGGACAGCGTCAGAGGATTTCTATTGCCCGCACCCTGGCTCTGAATCCGGAGTTTATCGTGTGCGACGAGCCGATCTCCGCGCTGGACGTATCGATCCAGGCCCAGATCATCAACCTTCTCAAGCGGATTCAGAAGGAGATGGGCCTGACTTATCTGTTTATTGCTCATGATCTGAGCATGGTGAAGCACATTTCCGACCGCATCGGAGTGATGTATCTGGGACATCTGGTGGAGCTGGGGGACAGCAGGGACGTATACTATCATCCGGTGCATCCCTATACTCAGGCGCTGCTCAGCGCGGTGCCCATACCGGATCCGGTGATCGGGAAGGAGAAAAAGCGGATTATGCTGGGCGGGGAGCTTCCCAGTCCCATCAATCCGCCTTCCGGCTGTCCGTTCCGGACCAGGTGTCAGTATGCCAGTGAGCGGTGCGCGAAGGAGCAGCCGCAGCTGCGGGAGGTAAAGGGACGCCTGGTGGCCTGCCATCAGGTGGGATAATGGCTTTCCATAATTCGGGGAGATGATATTTCGATAACAATGCGGAAGATGCAGGAGGAATGAGAAATGATCAGGGAACTGTTAAAACCATATGAGGATGAGCTCTGCCGTCTGGCGGACTCGGTGTGGGAAACGCCCGAGCCGGGGTTCCGGGAATTTCAGAGCAGCCGGGCTGAGATTGACTTTTTAAAGGAGCACGGCTTTGAGGTGAAGACCAATGTTGCCGATACCGTCACCGGTTATGAGGCGTCCTGGGGGAACGGTCACCCGGTGATTGCCTTTCTGGGAGAGTTTGACGCTCTGTACGGCATGAATCAGAAGGCGGACTGTGCCGCTTATTGTCCGGAGGATCCGAAGGGGATGGGACAGGGCTGCGGCCATCATCTCCTGGGTGTGGGAGCGATCGCGGCGGGGCTGACGTTTCGTGATCTTCTGAAGGCGCGCGGGGTGAGCGGCACGGTGAAAATCTTCGGCTGTCCCGGCGAGGAAAGCGGCTCCGGGAAGGCGTACATGGCCAGAGATGGAGTGTTTGCGGACTGCGATGTCGCTCTTACCTGGCATCCGGCTAATTTTCATATGATTAGCAGCGGAAGCAGCCAGAGCTGTATTCAGTGTTATTTCCGGTTTCATGGGGTATCCGCCCATGCGGCGGGAGCTCCTCATCTGGGCAGGAGCGCGCTGGATGCGGTGGAGCTGCTGGATATCGGCGTAAATTATCTGCGCGAGCATATGGAAAGCAGTGACCGGGTGCATTACGCCATAACCAACAGCGGGGGAGATTCTCCGAATGTGGTCCAGGCGGAGGCGGAAGTGCGCTATCTGATCCGTTCTACCACGAACCCGAAGTGTAAACAGCTGTTTGAGAGGGTGATCCGGATCGCCCGGGGGGCCGCTTTGATGACGGACACCACTATGGAGGTTATTTTTGACGAAGGACTGAGCAATACGATTCCCAATTTCACTCTGGAGGATGTGTTTGCCCGGGTGTTTGCGGAGACAGGAGCGCCGGTTTATACGCCGGAGGAGAGAGCTTACGCAAGGAAATTTGCGGACAGCTTTTCCACAGAAGGGCAGATTTCCGCGATTCCCTTTGCGGTGAAGGATGTGGAGAAATTAAAGGAAAATATCAGACATTCCGAAATCTGTGATTATGTGGTAGAGACCATTCATACGGATCACTGCGAAATGGGGAGCACGGATGTGGGGGACGTGAGCTGGGTGATTCCCACAGGAACGGTGAATACGGCCTGCTTCAGCTACGGCGCGGGTTCCCACAGCTGGCAGTGGACGGCGCAGGGAAAATCCTCCATTGCCCATAAGGGGATGCTGTATGCGGCGGAAATCCTGGCGCGGAGCGCCGAAAAGCTTCTGGAACAGCCGGAGCTGATCCGGAAGGCGAAGGAGGAGTTTGACCGCAGGATGGAGGGGCAGAAGTATGAGTGCCAGATTCCGGCGGACGTGAAGCCTCACGTGATATAGGGTTCTGCAGTTCATCCTGAGAGTTTTATTGTACAGATAAAGCAGCGCATGGAACAGCAGTCTGTCCGAAGGCCGCTCTGCGGGTATTTTCACTGAGGTCTGCGCTCCATGTCCGAAAAAAGGGGCTGTCGGTAAATGCTGACGCAGCACGATATATGGAAGATTCTTATGAGACGATTCATCCATGTAGAGTGTTGTCGTGCAATTATCCGGCAGCCCCGTTCTGCATGTCCGGCCTGGTCGTATTTATTTCTTAGTATCATAGGAGTCAAAATACCTTTTGACTTTAACATCGTTATCTCTTGATATCATAGTTCATGTTCATCAGATTGCGGATGGACTCCGCGTCGTCGGTAATATTTCCGTCTCCATGAATCGTATGTTTGATAACGCTGCTGGCAACGGCAAAGTTTATCATATCCATCGGCTTGTATCCGTTCATCACGGCATAAATCAGGCCGCTGGCGAAGGCGTCTCCGCCGCCTACCCGGTCCAGTATATTGAAGGTAAAGCGTTTGCTCTCGAAGGTGTGTCCCTGGTACCACATATAGGCCATAAGACTGTTTTCGCTTCCGCTGTGAACGAAACGTACATGGCGGGCAATACACTTCAGATTCGGATAGCGCTCCACAAACTGCTGGAAGATTTCATCCTGCTGTTCATAGCTGGGCTGTAAGGGGACTCCGTCCTTCCAGTCGCCCTTTCCGTGATCTTCCTCGTCACGCCAGAGGTGATAAGGCTCAATGCCTAACAGGACGTCCACATAAGGCAGGCACTGGGTACAGAAATCCCGGGCCTCCTCCCAGGTCCAGAGCTTGCTCCGGAAATTTCCGTCGAAGCTTACCGTCATCCCTTTTTCTCTGGCCGTTTTCAGACAGGCCAGCACGAACAGGGCACAGCTCTCCGACAGAGCAGGAGTAATGCCGCTGAGATGGAGCCAGTCAAATCCTTCCAGCAGTTTATCAATATCTACTTTGGAAAAATCATACTCCGTGATGGCACTGTGCTGCCGGTCGTAAGTAACTTTGCTGGGGCGTATGCCATAGCCGGCCTCCAGATAATAGGTCCCCAGCCGGTGGGTGGGAGTTTCTTCTTTTGTGGACAGAATGACCGGCGTACAGTGGACGTCGTTGGCGCGAAGCATCCGCACAGCGCTTTTGCCCAGGGAATTATCCGGGACAACGCTGAAAAAAGTGCTGTCTATGCCAAGGTTTGCCAGTGCCAGAGCAATGTTTGCTTCGCTGCCTCCATAGGTCGCTTCAAAACTGTTCGCCACCCGGATTTTTCCGTAATTGGGCGGAGTAAGCCGAAGCATGATCTCGCCGACGGTAATAAATTTCTGTCCGCTCTGTTCTCGAAGCAAAGGATTGAAATGTTTCATAATCGTACCTCCCTGGTTTTATTGCTGAATGTGCTCCGGGACGCCGCTTTGTGCAGGCTTTTCTGCTCCGGGCAGCTGATCATATTGTAACCTCTTTTTACTTATATTCCAGGTACGCGCCCTTCATGGGGGATGCGGCCAGATCCGAGAACAGCCGCAGGACTCCTCTCTGATATTTCGCAGGTCTGGGTCTCCAGTGCCGTTTCCGTTCCGCAAGAATTTCCTCCATCTCTTCCGGGGTTTTCTTCTGGCCCTTTACTCCGACGATCTCCAGCACACGTTCCTTTACGTCCAGATGAATCAGGTCGCCTTCTACCACCAGCGCAATGGGACCTCCCGCCTGAGCTTCGGGGGAACAATGTCCGATCACAGGGCCGGTGGATGCGCCGGAAAAGCGTCCGTCTGTAATCAGAGCGATGCTCCGGCCCAATTCCTTGTCGGAGGAGATAGCCTCTGAGGTATAGAACATTTCCGGCATGCCGGAGCCCTTGGGTCCTTCGTAGCGGATGAACACCGCGTCTCCGGGCTTCACTTTGTGATGGAGAACGGCGTCAATACACTCTTCTTCGCTGTCAAAAGGCCGGGCATTGAGAACTGCGGAGAACATTTCTTTCGGGCATGCGGTGTGCTTGATGACAGCGCCTTCAGGAGCCAGATTGCCCTTGAGAACGGCGATGGAACCGTCTGTTCCGATGGCCTGATCATAATGCCGGATAATGTCCGTTCCGGTGAGACTGAGGTGGTATTTCTGATTAGCCTCGTCAAGCCATTTCCGGCAGCGTTCATAAAAACCGTTCTGCTTCAGCTCCTCCAGGTTTTCACCCAGTGTTTTTCCGGTAACCGTCATGACGTCCAGGTGAAGAACATTTTTGATTTCCTCCATGATTGCCGGGACGCCTCCGGCGTAATAAAAGAACTCAGCGGGCCAGCGTCCGGCAGGACGGACGTCCAGCAGATAATGAGCTCCCCTGTGGAGGCGGTCAAAGGTGTCTCCCGTAATTTCAATCCCGAATTCATGAGCGATAGCCGGTATATGAAGCAGGCAGTTGGTGGAACCGGAAATAGCGGCGTGAACGAGAATGGCGTTTTCGAAGCTTTTCATGGTTACGATATCGCTGGGACGCATATGATCCATCGTGGCCAGTTTTACCGCCAGTTTACCGGCATTTCTGGCATACTCCAGCAAATCCGGACTGGAAGCGGGCAGAAGGGCAGAGCCGGGCAGCGCCAGGCCAAGAGCCTCGGCCATGATCTGCATGGTGGAAGCCGTCCCGATGAATGAACACGCTCCGCAGCTCGGACATGCGTTGCGCTTTGCCCAGTTCAGCTTTTCCTCGCTGATCTCACCGCGCTCGAACCTGGCGGAATACATCCCCAGCTGCTCCAGTGTAAGCAGATCAGGTCCCGCGGCCATGGTTCCGCCGGTAACCACCACAGAGGGGATGTTCACCCGGGCCAGACCCATGAGATTTCCAGGCAGGCCCTTGTCGCAGCTTGCCATGAAGATACCGGCGTCAAAAGGCGTCGCGCTGGCCTGAATCTCAATCATATTGGCGATCATCTCTCTGCTTGCCAGAGAGAAATTGATTCCGTCCGTGCCCTGACTTTCTCCATCGCACATATCTGTGCAGTAGTATCTGGCGCCGTGTCCTCCGGCTTCCGCAATTCCTTCTCTCGCGGCCTCCACCAGTTTGTTCAGATGTCCGGATCCGGGATGGCTGTCTCCAAAGGTGCTTTCGATAAATATCTGGGGTTTGCTCAAATCCTCCGTCGTCCAGCCTGTTCCCAGACGGAGCGGGTCCATTTCCGGGGAAAGCCGGCGCATTTTCTGACTGATTAACATAGGTTTGTTTCCTTTCTTTTTATTATTTTATCCTGGACAATAGCAGTGACATGTATGTAAAAGCACGAAAGTTTTTGTATTTTCACTATACCATACGATGTCCTGTGTATCAAGCAATGTTCCGGGTGCTTTCCTGTATTTTATGATCTATATGATGGTGTGTTGGCTATTATTGCAGCCTGTATTTTGTATCGAAGCGAACTTTTCACTCAGCATGTTGGATTTGTTTTTTATTGTTTTTTATCTGCGCCAGATAATATAGGATTATTGCGTTATGGACGGGCTGATGGTAAAATGATGAGCAAGGTGTTCTCCATGAATCTGAGTTACAAAGAAAAGATGGATACTCTGCAGAATGAGTTTAAAATCAGCGTGAGCAGGGAAATAAGTGAGGAGGTGCTCTCAGTGTGTAACTTAAGTACGGGTGTTTTTAGAAAAGGATATGATTCAGGTATCTCAGCAGGAGAGATGAGAAAAGCCAGAGAGACAGCGTATGAGCTTCAGGACATGGGGCTGGCGGCTGAGAAGATTGCAAAGGCGGTCAAAGTCAGTACAGATACGCTGCAGAAATGGTTTGCAGAGCGCGGGGGGATGCCTGTAAAGTAACAGCCGGGGGCTGAATGCAGGAAACAGAAT
>CANQUG010000125.1 GCA_947626985.1 uncultured Lachnospiraceae bacterium
GGAACAAAACGTACAATCTTATCAAGCGGCATACTTCCATCCTTTATCATTCTTTTCGCTGTCGCCCTATCTGCCTCATAAGCAGCTTCATTCCTCATATCTTCCAACATCTTGCACATACTCATGCTCCTCCCTTCTTTTACCAATGCCCTGCCTGATGAATCGGATTTGCCAAAATGGCTTAAACTTCATTTGTCATCTCTTCTATCAATTCAAGTATATGTTCTTCTGTCCAAAGTTCATTGGGAAAGATTGAAATATCCTTCAGACTTCGCTGTTCTTAAAATATCCAGCTTATATTTTGAAGACAGCACCGTTTCAAACGTTAAATCCTCTTTTGCTTCAATCGAATGATATCTCATTTTATCCGCCAATACTGCGGCTTCTTCATTAGGTATTCCGGTTGCCGCCACGATATCATCGGCATTCGTATACGTTCCCACGATTTCAAAATACTGCGTAATGGTGCTTTTTCCAGACCCATCAGGTCCTGCCAGCACAAGCATCATCGGCTTTTTATTCGACATATCTCTTTGCTCCGCCCGGATATTCTACATAAGCTTTCTTTGTCACTGCATCATATTTTGCAACCGGTTTTTTACAAAACCGGGCTTTTGCTACAGCTGACTTTACGGCCTGTGCTGCCCTGGCATCCATCTCAGCATCTCTGTCCGATATAAATTTACTCTGATCCGTCGAGGCAATTACTTTCACAGAATATTTTTTTCCATTTCTTATTCTGACATCGCTCATATAAATCCTCCTGATAAACACCCGGAACAAAGTCTCCCACAATATTTACAGACTTCCCGACCGCCTTTTTAACAGTCCTTCCGGCAGATAAATTTTCAAGTATCACAATTCCTGTTTCACCATAACACAATCACCTGGCATTTTCAACAACGAAGAATCATGATCCGCTTCCCAGTCAGGAACACCGAACTGATCCGCCAGCTCATCGAAGAAGGTTCAAAAAATATTCGATTGCAGGACAGAAAAAAACCGCCCTCCGAATTTTGGCAAAGTCGGGGCGGTGTTTCTCTGGTTTGGCAGGTTTTAAAGTCTTTTTTGAATTTGGTCGAATAGCGAACGTCAAGCATGGTTAATCCTCCCTTGCCAGCTCTGTAAATAAATCTTCTGTACTGCCAGTAAAGCGGATACCGCCGCCGCTTTCCAGTTCCGTCATAGATTCAAGGGTTTCAATGTTCGGAACTTCTTCCGGTATAGCTGCCCCTTGCAGATAGGAAATTACATAAAACAGCTTGCTTTCTGGTATCTGGTCAATAAGGCTTTTGGCAAATTCACGATTACTCATAATTACACTTCCTTTCATAGTTATGATACTCGATTTGTGAGAAATCATTCAGCGGCGAGATTGTCGCGCTCTATTTTGCGAAATAATATAAGATTATCTGCGTTCGCACGAAGTTCCAACTCAGCAGTCCCGTGAAATCCCGGATGCCACCTGATCCTGTCCGATCGGCCTGCTATGGAAACTCCTGTAAGATGAATACTGATTTTCCGCTATCGGCAGCGGCCTTCCTATCAGCTGCTATGGAAACTCCTGTAAGATGAATACCGTTATATTTTGTCTGGCTTTAATCTACCATATCTTTCTCCGGCAGTCAACTGTCCCGGGAAACATCCCAGTTCCAGTTCTAATGCTTAAATTTCATTATGTATCAAAACTATAGAGAAAGATTATTTCCGCCAGAACAACATACTGTACGCTTATTCTGTTTCCTCCACATCGAACCGCATTTGATGATGCCAGACAGCTTCCTCTCTTTCTTTGAAATTTTATGGAAGAAAAAATGTAATCAGATGTAAGGCGCATTGTGATTATAGATGACCGGGAATACAAAATCCTGTTGATAAGCAGGCGTCGGGCAAAGAATCATGGGATGAAGAAGGACGCAGATAAAAACACATTCCGTTCTGGAATCAGAGAATCCGAAATGCAGCTGGCGTGAAATGAAAACAGCGGCCAGGCCTGGATCGAGCCGCCCTTCTACTTTTGCTACGGCAGACACATCACGCTTGGCGAGGGGACCTATGTGAACTTTAACTGTAATTTTGTGGACGACGGACTCATCACAGTCGGCAAAAATGTGATGTTCGGTCCGGCGGTCACGATTGCCACAGTGGGACACCCCATCCGGCCTGATCTGAGAGAGCTCATGTATACCGACCATGTTACCATTTGTGACAACGTGTGGATCGGCGAAAACGTGACGATCTGTCCGGGTGTTACGATAGGGGAGAACAGTGTCATCGGCGCCGGAGCGGTGGTGACAAAGGACATTCCCGCAAACTGTATCGCCGTAGGCAACCCGGCCAGAGTTCTGCGGGAAATCAATGAACGGGATATGGAATATTATTATAAAGATCGCAGGATCGATCCGGACGATTTAGCCGAAGAACAGGCCCTTCGGGGGAACAAAGATTAAAACACTTGAATTCCGGCAATAACACAAGCTGCTGGATAGACAACAGGGACTGCCGGGTAATTGCGCGGCGCCGCAATATTAAAACGGTCATTTACAGAATCCGCTTATATTGCGGCCCGCCAGCAATTACCGGCAGTCCCCGTTTTTATTAAATGACAATATATTTTATTCCGCCTGTTTACTGCGGCAAATTTACCCTGCAGGCAAAATCAGTTAGATTTCTTCTTGCTCACTACGTCAAAGATTACGGCCGCCAGAAGCACAAGGCCCTTAACCACCTTCTGCATATTCTGGTCGGTACCCATGATGGACATGCCCTGGTTGATGATACCCATAAGAAGAGCTCCGATGATAACTCCGGGAACCGTTCCGATTCCGCCGTATGCGGAAGCGCCGCCGATAAAGCAGGAGCCGATGGCGTCCATCTCATAGTTCTGTCCGTAAGTAGGCTGCGCGCTGGTCATACGGGCAATGGTAAGCATTCCCGCAAGAGCCGCCAGGAAGCCCATATTGGTGTACGCGATAAAGTACACTCTGTCCGTATTGATACCGGAAAGCTTGGTAGCCTTCTCATTGCCGCCCACTGCGTAGAAATGACGGCCGATGGTGGTTTTGCTGGTGATGTAGCCGTAGACGAGCACCACGATCATTACCCACACCAGAGAGGTGGGAATGCCCTTATGCTGAGCCAGCTTTATGGACACAAACATGATCGCCGCGCAGATGATGACCATTTTTAAGTACATGGCTCCCACGTTGCCTACCTCATATCCCTTTTTCCTGCGGTTCATGTCGCCGCGGACGGTCAGAAGCACAAAGATGACACAGGCGAGAACTCCCACAGCCACGGCCACGCGGTTAAGCCCTTCTCCGCTGCCTCCCAGAAAATCCGGAACGTAGCAGTTGGCGCCGCCGCCGAACAGCACGGCAAAGGTTTCAGACTTGATGGGAAGGGTTTTGCCCCCCAGCACGATATTGGAAAGTCCGCGGAACACCAGCATGCCGGACAGGGTAGTGATGAAAGGCGGGATCCGCAGAAACGCGATCCAGAAGGCCTGCCAGGCGCCGATCAGAGCGCCCAGAATCATCATGAAAATTACGGCTGCAGGAATGGGGAGCTTCATATTCTCCATGAGAACGCCGCCCACTGCGCCGACGAAGCACACCACGGAACCCACGGAAAGGTCGATGTTGCCTCCTGTCAGGATACACAGCAGCATACCGGTAGCCAGAACAAACACGTATGCGTTCTGTGAGATCAGGTTCGTAATGTTCTGGGGAAACAGGATTTTGCCCTGGGTGCCCCAGGTAAAGAACAGCATTACCAGCACCAGGACGATCACCATTGTATATTTCTGAATAAAGCTTTTAATTTTAACGCTATCCATTGCTTACTCTCTCCTTTAACTTAATTTCAGAGGCTTCACGCCTGTCTGCCGCCGCTGGATCTCAGGATGCACGCCATGATCTTTTCCTGGGTAGCTTCCTTCTGGGTCAGCTCGCCCACGATCCGACCCTCGTTCATGACATAGATCCTGTCGGACATACCCAGTACCTCGGGAAGCTCCGACGAAATCATGATCACAGACTTCCCGGCAGCCACCAGGTCGTTGATGATGCAGTAGATTTCGTACTTCGCGCCCACGTCGATACCGCGGGTGGGTTCGTCCAGAATCAGGATATCCGGGTCCGCGAACATCCATTTCGCCAGAAGCACCTTCTGCTGGTTTCCGCCGCTTAAGTTGCCCACGTTCTGCTCCACGGTGGGACATTTGGTCTTCAGCTTCTCCTTATACTCCACGGCCACGGCGTACTCCTTGTCCTTATCGATGACCATGCCGTCGCTGACTGCCTCCAGATTCGCCAGGGTGGTATTGATCTTGATGGGATTGCTCAGGATAAGACCGTCGCCCTTGCGGTCCTCCGTCACGTAAGCCAGCTTGTGGCGAATGGCGTCCCGCACGTTCTTCAGATGAACTTCGCTGCCGTTCAGCTTCAGCGTTCCGCTGATATTCACCCCGTAGCTTCTGCCGAAAATACTTTTGGCCAGCTCCGTGCGCCCTGCGCCCATCAGACCGGAGATGCCCACTACCTCGCCCTTGTGCACTTTTATGGACACCCCGTCCACTACCTTCCGCTCGCTGTAGAGAGGATGATAAACGGTCCAGTTCTCCACCTCCATGCTGACGTCCCCGATCTTCACGCCGGGGCGCTTCGGGAACCGGTCCGCGATCTCCCGGCCTACCATGCCCCGGATGATCCGGTCCTCGGAGAAATCGTCCACTCCCTTGGTAAGGGTCTCGATGGTGGAGCCGTCACGAATCACCGTAATCTTGTCCGCCACATAGGAAACCTCGTTCAGTTTATGAGAGATAATGATGCAGGTCATTCCCTCCTTCTTGAATTTCAGAAGCAGATCCAGGAGTGCCCGGGAATCCTCTTCATTCAGGGAGGAGGTAGGCTCGTCCAGAATCAGCAGCTTCGCGTTTTTGGCCAGGGCCTTGGCGATCTCCACAAGCTGCTGCTTGCCCACGCCGATATCCTTTACCAGAGTTCTGGCAGATTCCGTCAGACCTACCTGCTTTATATATTGAGCCGCCAGTCCGTAGGTTTCGTCCCAGTTGATGGCGGCCTTTTTTCCGCGCTCATTGCCCAGGAACATGTTCTCGCCTATGGTCATATAGGGGATCAGAGCCAGCTCCTGGTGGATAATAACAATCCCTTTTTCTTCACTTTCCTTGATATGATGAAATTTACAGGTCTCTCCGTTGTAGATGATATCCCCCTCGTAGGAACCGTAGGGATAAATGCCGGAAAGGACGTTCATCAGAGTGGATTTTCCCGCTCCGTTCTCGCCTACCAGAGCGTGGATCTCTCCCTCCTCCACCTGAAGATTTACGTTATCGAGTGCTTTCACACCGGGGAATGTTTTGGTGATATTTTTCATTTCCAGCAGTATCTTTGCCAAAATTGCTCCCTCCAAACTTTTCCTGATATAAAAAACCTGCCGCCGGCATCCGGCCCGCAGCAGCTTTCCTCAAATTTGCCCTTATCGCATAACAGGCGGGCGAAAAAGCCCGCCTGTTGCAAATGATATTTTTTTCAGGTCTTACTGAATCTGATCCTCGGTATAGTATCCGGAATCGATCAGGATCTCTTTGTAATTGTCAACGGTAACTGCAACCGGCTCGCAAAGGTAGGAGGGGATCACACCAGTGCCGTTGTCATAGGTCTCGGTATCGTTTACAGGAGCTTCGCCGCCGGTCATGATAGCGTCTACCATCTCAACAACCTGAGCTGCCAGTGTACGGGTGTCCTTAAATACGGACATCGCCTGGGTTCCGTCCACGATGTGAGGAACGTTCGCGATATCGCAGTCCTGACCGGTGATGATCGGATATTCGCCGGTATAGTTGGCTGCCAGAGCGTTCACAACACCGAGAGCGGTGGAGTCGTTGGATGCAAGAACAGCGTCCAGGTTGGTTCCGTCAGCATAGAAGGAAGACAGAATGTTCTCAAATCTGGACTGTGCGGTAGCGGTGTCCCATCCCTGGGTAGCAACCTCATCCTTGGTCATCTGGCCGGAGGGAACTACCAGCTTGCCTTCGTCGATGTAGGGCTGAAGAACGTCCATAGCGCCGCCGAAGAAGAAGTTTACATTGTTGTCGCCGGGGTCGCCGGTAACCATCTCAAGATTGAAGGGGCCGTCCTGATTGTCCAGATCCAGAGCGTCTACGATGTACTGTCCCTGAGTCTTTCCAACCAGATAGTTGTCGAAGGTTGCATAGTAGGAAACTGCGTCGGTGTTCATGATCAGACGGTCATAAGCGATAACCGGGATGCCCGCTTCCTTGGCCTGAGCCAGAACGGTTCCGAGAGAATCGCCCTCGATGGAAGCGATAACCAGCAGCTTGTCGCCGTTCGCGATCATGTTCTCGATCTGGGAAACCTGAGTCTGAACATCATTGCCCGCATACTGAAGGTCTACCGTGTAGCCTTTTTCCTCCAGCTGAGCCTTCATGTTCTCGCCGTCCTGATTCCATCTCTGAAGATCCTGAGTGGGCATCGCAACGCCGATGGTAACATCGCTGTCTGCGTGTACGGTAAGGCTGAGAGACGCCAGCATTGCGGATGCGGCAACCGCTGCCAATATTTTCTTGTTCATGATGATATTTCCTCCTTTTGATCTTTGATGCTTATACTTTATCACAAAAAAGGCAGGAGAAGTTTGCAACTGTCTGTAAATTTTTAACCATTTGTATCATTTCACTATATCCGGCAGGAGATTTTTGGTACAAAAATTTGCTATTGACACAATACGAACAATTATTCTGCCGAAACCGCTTCAGCGCGCCCTGGTCACGTTCAGGTACACTTCCTCCTCCGTGTGAAAACCGCTTTCAATGATCTCCTCGTCGATATTTTCCCGGGTCACGGGTACGGGAGGGATGCTGTAATAGGGCACATCCGAAGTGCCGTCGCTGACGGAGGCCAGATCCTTCAGCTCCTGACGGAAGCCCGGAACGGACGGCGGGAGCTCTTCTTCCTCCACGCGGCCTTCCTCCAGCATTTTTTCGTATCCCAGAGCGCAGGCAAATTCCGCCGCCCGCATGGCCAGCTTCTCTACCGGCTTATACACCGTCATATACTGAGTGCCCTCCACGATTCTCTGGCAGGCGGACAGCTCCGCGTCCTGCCCCACCAGAACCACCTTGTCCGCAAGGCGGTTTTCCGAAAGGGCCCGGAAAGCCTGACTGGCCAGATCGTCATTGCCGCACATGACTCCCACCAGATTCCGGGGCGTGGTGGACAGCCCCTCCTCCACCGCGTCGAAGGCCAGCTCCGCCAGCCAGTTGTCGCAGTAGGCGGAATAAACGATATTCAGCCCGCTCCCCTCGAT
>CANQUG010000126.1 GCA_947626985.1 uncultured Lachnospiraceae bacterium
CCGTCGATCAGCTGCTGACGGGATTCCTCCAGCTGCGCCTTCCCGGCCTCCAGCTCCTTTTTTCCGTCCTCAATCTGCTGGCGGGACTCCTCCAGCTGCTTCTTTCCATCCTCCAGTTCTTTCTTTCCGTCTTCCAGCTGCTGGCGGGATTCCTCCAGCTGCGCCTTCCCGGCCTCCAGTTCCTTCTTTCCGTCTTCCAGCTGCTGACGGGACTCCTCCAGCTGTTTCTTTCCGTCAGCCAGTTCTTTCTTCCCGTCGGCCAGCTGCTGACGGGACTCCTCCAGCTGTCTCTTTCCGTCTTCCAGTTCCTTCCTTCCGTCAATCAGCTGCTGGCGGGATTCCTCCAGCTGCGCTTTTCCGGCTGAGAGCTCCTCTTTTCCATCTGAGAACTCCTGCCAGCCTTCCGCCAGTTCTCTTTTTCCGTTCTCCAGCTCTTCCTTTCCGTCCAAAAGCTCCTGCCGGGCGTCCTCCAGCTCCTTCTTTCCGTCGGCCAGTTCCTTCTTCCCGTCCGCAACCTCCTTCTCCGCATCGAAAAGCTCCTTCTTTCCGTCAGCCAGTTCTTTTTTTCCGTCCTCCAGTTCCTTTCGGGCGTCCTCCAGTTCTTTCTTTCCGTCGGCAAGCTCCTTTTTTCCGTCCTCCAGTTCCTTCCGGGCGTCCTCCAGCTCCTTTTTGCCATCCTCCAGCTCTTTTTTTCCGTCTTCCAGCTCTTTCTCGGCGTCCCTCAGCTCCTGTTCAGCGTCGGCCAGTTCCTCCTCCGCCTCTTTTTTTCCGTCCTCCAGCTCTTTCTCCGCATCGGCCAGCTCCTCCTCCGCATCGGAAACCACTTCCTCATAGCGGAGCCGGCACTGCATGTCCTCTATTCCTTCCAGACGATCGCTGAGCTTCTCGATGAGATGATCGTACGCGTCAGAATAGCTCACCAGATCCTCCGCCCCCTTCACGCGGACGTAAATCTGGGTATAGACCTCCTGATCAAAATCCTGGGGCAGCACATAGGCAAAGCCTCCCACCCTTCCGGTTCCCAGAGTGGTGCTCCCTCTGTCAAAGGATATGTAAAGAGGGCTGATGCCGATGCCCACAACGGTGAACCGCTCTCTCTTCAGCAGCTCACTGTCTCCGTCCTGAATGACCGCCATCTCATCCCCCAGCTTATATCCGTGAGAAGCGGCAAAAGACCGGTCCAGAAAGCATTCCCCGGATTGTTCCGGCAGCCGTCCCTCGTCAGCCTCGATGTAATTCACCGTTTCATTCACGGATTCGATATGAAGAACCTCCTGGGTATTCTCTACCTCGCAGAGCACATCCGTGCCATAGGCTCCCTCCGCGTCCAGCACGCCGTCCACGGCCTTCACCGCTTCCACGTCCCTCTCCGTAAGTCCCATGGTCCCCATCACCCTGAGATCCATCAGCTCCCTGTCGTCAAAATACGCGTCTCCGGAAAAGCGCATATCGGGAGAGGATGCCTGTATTCCCGAAAAAAAGGCCACCCCAAGGGCAACAATACAGAAAATAGAAATAAATCTGGCCTTATTTTTTCGTATTTCCATCCTGAAATCTTTGCGCAATGCCTTCTTCTTCATCTGATTCACCTGCCGCCATAGTTATTGTATTATCATTAAATAACCCGTCTCTGTCCCTACCACTCGATTTCCTGAACCGGAGTGGGATGATCGTTCCGGCTCATCTGGGACACCTTGCCGTTTTTTATTTTAATCACACGGTCCGCCATGGGCGTGAGAGCCGAGTTGTGAGTGATGACGATCACCGTCATTCCCTTCTCCCGGCACATATCCTGCAGAAGCTTCAAAATGGCCTTGCCCGTCTGGTAATCCAGCGCTCCTGTGGGCTCGTCGCAGAGGAGAAGCTTGGGGTTTTTGGCCAGGGCCCTGGCGATGGAAACTCTCTGCTGTTCTCCGCCGGACAGCTGGGCGGGAAAATTGGAAAACCGTTCCTTCAGCCCCACCTCCTCCAGAACCGTTCTGGCATCCAGGGGATGCCTGCAGATCTGAAGGGCCAGCTCCACATTTTCCAGTGCCGTCAGGTTTGGCACCAGATTATAAAACTGAAAGACAAAGCCGATGTCATTCCGGCGGTATCCCGTCAGCCTCCTGTCGGAATAGCCCGCAATATTGCTGCCGTCCACCCAGACCTTCCCGGAGCTGGCTCTGTCCATTCCTCCTAAAATGTTCAAAACCGTGGTCTTTCCAGCGCCGCTGGGTCCCACGATCACCACAAATTCTCCTTTGGCGATCTCGAAGCTGATCTCGTCCACCGCCACAATTTTTACTTCCTTTGAACCATATACCTTCGAAACGCTTTCCAGTTTTACGTAATCTTCTCTGTAATCGTTCATTCTCCTGCGTACCTTTCTTCCTGTATCTGATCCCGGTTTTATCTTAATCGCATGATTCCTGTGCGGAATATCCCGGCCGGTGGCTTCTCTCCCTGCCGAAACTACCCGTAGTTTACTATAATGAAAATCATATATCGAATTTCCGTTTTCGTCAATTCTTCCCGGCTCAGTTTTCACAATTCTGTCATAAATTTGTTCAGTTTTTTATGGGATGGGGATGGCATCAGAGAAGAAACTTCCATACCAGCCCCCGCAGAGCCGTCATCAAAAAAAGCACTGTCGGGATTTATTTCCGGACAATGCCTTTTTTTCAGAGTAAATTCTTTTTCCGACGGGTCATCAGGCCTCCGATGCGTCCCGTTTCTTTTGCGGAAAGACTTTTCCAGCCGTCGGTGAGTACCTGATCCAGAACGCCAAGTTCCCTCGCGATCTCATATTTCAGATTCTCCTCCGGCCCCAGCTCGCCTTTTAAATAAGCTTCCACCTCTTTATCTTTTTTCACTGTTCTCACACTCCTTCACAGCTTTCTTTCTGGAGTATGGACAGCTTTTCAGAAAAATATACAGGAAACGCTCTTTGCCCTTATTGTTTTATTTGGGAATGATGATGGCGGCAATAATATAGGCCCAGATTCCCGCTCCGCCAACGCAGGTAAATATCACCCAAGCCAGGCGCACCAGGGTAGGATCGATATCAAAATACTCCGCAATTCCGCCGCAAACTCCGCAGATCATGCAGTTCACCGATGATTTATAAAGTCTCTTATTACTCATAAAAATACCTCCTCTCCGTTTCCGTTCTGCACAGATTAAGTTATATTTTCCAACTGCTTTTCTGACTCAGTCATGTTCAAAGAAAACCATGATCTCGCCTATTCCGCATTCCAGACATATTTCCCGCCCGGCGCCTTTATTCCGGATTTCCTTCTCCCTGGCAAGCCCGCTGTATTCATCCTCTCCCAGGGAAATACTTCCTATTCCGCATTCCAGATCGCAGTTATAATCCTTCGCGGAACCGGCCAGCGTCAGCTCCATATCGCCCATCCCGCATTCGCCGTCCAGTCTTCGGGTATCCAGAAGCTCCAGAAAAATTTCTCCCGCTCCCACTTCAAATTCCGCTTCGTCAGCCGTAATCTTTCCATCCGCTGTAAAATCCCCGGCCCCCACATTGATCTCCAGTCTGCGCGCCGCCAGATCATCCTCCAGATAAACCTCGCCGGCGTCCATATAAAGTTCCAGTTCCTTCAGCTGAAGGGAGGAGGGATAATAAAGCGTGATCATTCGTCCGCTATGAACATTGATGCTTTTAATACTCAGCTTATCTTCCTCGGACATGACCCGGACATTATCGTGATCGTCGCCCTCCACTTCCACACGGACGCCGTCTCCGTCGTACTGTTCCATAACCAGTTCATCCGAACAAAGCTCGATCTCCATTTTTTCCGGCAGTCCCACCTGGTAAATCCGCGCGGAATCACTGTCCTCCACAGGAGAAACCAGATGATGCTCTTCCTTCCACTCGCCGTCCCATTCCTCCGAACCCCAATCCTCATCTCCATCCCGAATATCGGTCACAAAGTCCTGAATGTTCTTTACATAATCCCGGACGGACCCGGCGCTTTCTCCTATGCCAATATGTTCTACAGAAATATCCGCGCCCAGATCATCGGCAGAAGCGCCCATCACCATTCCGCCCACGCAAAGTCCCACACCGATCAGAAGAATCACCGACGCCAGTACAAGAACAATTTTGGCCAGCCGCTTCATGTTTCATCACCCTTCTTTCTTCCATTAAAAATTCTCTGGCAAAAATCCGTAAATCTGCGGATCCAGCGGGGCAGAATTCTGCACGCCGCCCACACTGTCAGCAAAATACAGAGAATTCCCGCTGCAACAAGGATACAGCCCACACCCACACGAAGCACCCCCGCGGCAGGATTACCGATACAGGAAGCGATCCCTCTGAGAACAACGCCGATTCCTCCCACAGTCAGGGCAATGGCGATGGAGCCGAACATCAGAACCAAAACCAGCGGGAACAATACCAGGAGAAGGAGCAGGCCCAGAATTCCTCCCACTGTTCCTTTGATCAAAGGCGAAACAAAGACCAGCAGAATCAGGATAAGGATAATAGTGGCATTGTTTTTCCTCCTGTCCGCATGATAACCCCGTTCTCTGCGGCTGCCGCGGCCCTCCTCACCCGGTTCTCCCTCAGTGCCGCGGCCGCTGTTCCTTCCCGATTCTGACCGTGTATCCCGGTTCCACTGTTCGGTCCGACCGCTTTCTCTCTCCCCGGAGCGATTCTCCCGGGCTCTGCGGCGCTCCTGTCTTCTCTCTTCCCGGGCGCTTCCAAAATCACGTCTGCCGTTCCCGTCCTCCTGCTCCGGTGAGTCCCCGGAAGCTCCGTCAAAATCCTTTTCTTCCGGGTCTCCGCCTGAGACCGCAACAGCAGTATACTTGTCCGGCACCTCCCCCGGGTCCTTTCTCCGTGTGTCCTCATAACCCCATTCGGTATACTGGGCGTAACGGTCATTGCTTTCTTCCAGATCAGCCTTGATAATGGCCGCCACCTTGCCGGGGCTTCCCAGCTCCCGGATGACTGCCGCCTCCTGCTCCGGCCCGGCATCGTCGAAATATCCCTCATAATAGTCAAGAGCCTCACGCCTTTCAGACTCTGATATATCCGAAAGCAGGCGTTCCAGCTGTGACATAAACTGCTCTCTTTCCATACCTGGATTCCTCCCTTATTTATATGTCCCTCACTTAAAACTGCGCGGTACATCCTCAAACATTCTGGTTATCTTCGATGAATAGTTTTTCCACTCTATCCGGTACAGCTGCAGCTGCGCGTTGCCCTTTTCCGTCAGCTTGTAGTACCGGCGGTTCCTTCCGGCAAAGGCCATGTCGTAGGTCTCCAGACAGTCGTCCTGCTGAAGACGCCGGAGTACGGGGTAAAGAGTGGAATCGGAAATATCCAGTACCGCCCGGACATCCTGAGTGATCTTATATCCATACGTGCCCTCCTGCTCCTTCGATACCACAGCGAGGACGATGGCATCCAGAAGGGTTGCTCCTGTATTAAATACCATTTGCTCACTCCCTTACACGTTTTATGTATGCTCTTTACAGTATTGTAATTTTGTATAATATTATTAATTTTTTTATATTATATATCATATAGTATTGTTCTGTCAATAGTATTTTACGGGTGAGAGGTATTGATTTTTAATTGTTTTTAGACAATGTTAATTTCTATAGTAAATACAGCCTCTTTAGCGGCTCTTAGCTGTACTGACTCTGATCCCCATCAGTCGTATTGAAATTGAGAATAAGTATACAATTCAAAAACGGGCAAGTATCTTGTTTCCAACCGTAATTTTAAGTATAATCTAAATGAGCTGACAGGTTTTGCGGCGGACATCTGATGATTTTCCTGCTTCCCATGTCGACAGCTTTTACTCTTACTGACTGGAAACGGCTTGAAGCAGGAGATAATGAATAATGGGAAAGATTGATACAATAACAAAGGATTACATGAAGAAGAACTCCGTCTTTGCCGACGCTTTCAATTATTTAATCTACGACGGAAGACAGGTGATCAGGCCGGAAAATCTGCAGGAGCTTGATACCGCAGAGATTGCCGTCCCATTTGGAAACGGTGATGAGGTGGCGGTTCAGAAGTACAGGGATCTGCTGAAAACAGCTGCTTTCATGGCGGATGATAAGGCGGCGTACCTTATCCTGGGCATAGAAAATGAATCAGAGGTAAAGTTTGCAGAACCGGTGAAAAACGGTCTGTATGATTTTTTGCAATACTCTAAGCAGGTGCAGCAGACAGCGGCCCGGCATCGGGAAGCGAAGGACTGGAAAGGGCATGAGGATGGAGAATTCCTTTCCGGCTTCTACAGGGAGGACAGGCTGACGCCGGTGATCACCTTGATCATTCTTTTCGGAGCGAAGAAGTGGGACGGTCCCCGGACGCTGCATGAGATGATGTCCACCCAGGATTCAGGTATATTGAAATGCGTTGCGGACTATAAACTCAATCTGATAGAACCTGCAGCGATGGAACCGGAGGATCTTGACAAGTTCCATTCCAGTTTGAGATCGGTTTTAGGGTTTATAAAGTACTCAAATGATGGAGATGAACTGGACGCGTTCCTTTCGAAGGAGAGCGGATTGAAGGCTCTTGATGTGGAAGCTGCAAGAGTGATAAAGGCATATGCGAATACGGAGATCGAAATTGATGAGAAAGCGAGGGTGATCGATGTGTGTAAAGCGGAACGTGAAATGAGGGAAAAAGCAAGACGGGAAGGCATACAGGAGGGCAGACGGGAAGCTCTGCACGAGGTGTGTAAAGCAGAGCGTGAAATAAGGGAAAAAGCAAGACGGGAAGGCATACAGGAGGGCAGACGGGAAGCTCTGCACGAGGTGTGTAAAGCGGAGCGTGAAATAAGGGAAAAAGCAAGACGGGAAGGCATACAGGAGGGCAGACGAGAAGCTCTGTACGAGGTGTGTAAAGCAGAGCGTGAAATGAAGGAAAAAGCAAGACGGGAAGCTCTATATGATGTCATTAAGAATATCATGGAATCTCTCCAATTAAATTTTGAAGAAGCGATGAAAATAATGAAGGTAACCACGGAAGACCAGGAAATTTTTAAAAAAATAATATGACAGGCGGCATAAGAACAGAAGCTATAAAGCGAATCATGCCTCTCAACGATGCTCAAAACGATTAAACTTTCAAAGGAGAGGGGTTATCAAGAGAATGGGAAACCATGACACCCCCACTTAACTTGACAACCCCTCTCCAAATATTTGCACTCCCCCAGCCGGAAATCCCGGCTGGGGATTTTTTATTCTTTGGCTTATTTCTGATTACATTTAATTACTCTTTCATAGTATTTATTTTTCGCAGCTCCTGAATAATCATTTCAAGAGACTGTATTTGAGTTTCAGTCAGTCCCTCAGTCGATAATGTGCGCTGTTCTGTA
>CANQUG010000127.1 GCA_947626985.1 uncultured Lachnospiraceae bacterium
GCGGGAGCAGGTATCGGGAATGGATGGTGATCAGCATGGGGTTTGCGATTTTTGCGGAGGAAGAGCAGAGGCAGGAGGGAACTGCGGAGGACAGATACCGCCGGGCGGCGGTGGGCTGCTGGTTCACCTCCCGGGGGAAGGCCATACCGAAGCTTTTGAAATATGAGGACGACAGCGGGTGTCTGCATATGATCCGGGAGATTCAGGTGCTGGAATCCGGGGAGAGATACTGCGGGGGAAGCCCGGTCCGGGAATACAGATGCCGGGCCCTTCTGGAGGAGCGGGAGGTCCGCTTCTGGCTGTTCTATCATCTGGACACTGCCACCTGGGATCTGGCTTTCGGGGAAAATAAAAAATTCTCTTGACAGATTTTACTATAGTAGAGTATGATAGTCACAGAACGAGGATGTTATGTCGCAGGACAGGCATCCCCGTTTTTTTGTTTCATGGAAAATGTCCGGCATTTTTTATGAAACGAAGAAGGCCGCAGGATCCTGTTTCCCTTTACGGAGGGTGATCCGGCTTCTGCCGGGAACGGCAGCTCCCGCGAATCGGGATGCGCAGGGGCAGGAGGTTCATCCGGCGGCTTTTTACCAGGGAGAGGAGGCGTATTAAAATGTACGACATGGATCTGATCGAACACAGGGATACGGTGAATGAACAGCTGGCGCGGTACGGGGTGAAGTTTGGCATTTACAAGAACAACACCTTCCGGGAGCAGCTGTTCCCCTTCGACGCTATCCCCAGGATCATTGAGAAGGATAAATTTGCCTATCTGGAAAAGGGTCTGCGCCAGAGAGTGCAGGCGCTGAATCTGTTTTTAAAGGATATTTACCACGAGAAAAAAATCATCAGGGACAAAGTGGTGCCGGAGGAGTTCATCTATGCCTCCAGCGGCTATCTGGCCCAGTGCGAGGGGATCATGCCCTCAAAAGGGGTGTATTCCCATATTTCCGGCATCGATCTGGTGCAGGGAAAGGATCTGGAATGGTATGTCCTGGAGGATAACCTGCGGGTTCCCTCCGGCGCTTCCTACCCCATGATCGCCCGGAATTTCTGCCGCAGAAGCAGCCCGAAAACCTTCCGGGAGTATAAGATCGCCGACAACCGGGATTACGCGGCGCTCCTCCGCAAAACCATGGACGACGTGAACGTGGGAGGGCTGATCGTTCTGCTCACCCCGGGCCGGTACAATGCGGCGTACTTCGAGCATTCCTATCTGGCGGAAAAAACAGGCGTGCAGCTGGTGAACGGCCAGGAGCTCACTGTGGAGGACGACCGCCTGTACTTCATCAACTACGACGGACGCAAGGAGCGGGTGGGGGCCGTGTACCGCAGAATCTCCGACGATTACCTGGATCCCATGAATTTCCTGCCGGAATCGGTGATCGGAATTCCTCACATCTTTGATGTGTACCGCAAGGGCAACGTGGCGCTTTTAAACGCGCCGGGCAACGGCATCGGAGACGACAAGGGAATCTACTATTTTGTGCCGAAGATGATCCGGTACTATCTGGGCGAAGAGCCTATTCTGAAAAACGCACCCACCTATCTGCCCTTCTACGAGGACGACCGCCGGTATGTTCTGGAGAACTTTGACAGGCTGGTGATCAAGGATGTGGCGGAGGCCGGCGGCTACGGCGTGGTCTTCGGCAGCAGCCTCTCCAGGGAGGAAAAGGAGCGCTTTGTGGAGCTTCTGAAGAAGGAGCCCCGCCGGTTTATTGCCCAGGAGGTTATTGATTTTCTGGATCTTGATATTGTGGAGGGGGATGAGATCGTGCCCAGGAAGGCGGACCTGCGGGCGTTCGTGCTTTCCGGGGAGGACACGGTGGTGTGGAAGAGCGGCCTCACCCGTTTTTCCAGAAATCCCGATTCCTTTATTGTAAATTCATCTCAGGGAGGAGGTTTCAAGGACACATGGGTGTTATCTCAATAGAACAGACGGACCGGCTGTTTTGGCTGGGAAGATATACGGAAAGGGTGTACACCACCATACGGCTGTTTGCCGCAAGGGTGGATCAGATGCTGGACGGCGAGCCGGGAGGGTACGCGCAGTTCTGCCGGGAGCTGGATATTCCCAATATCTATGTCTCCGACGAGGATTTTCAGAAGCGCTATGCCTTTGACCCGGAGGATGAAAACTCCATTCTGAGCAATCTCAACAGAGCCTATGACAACGCCATTGTGCTGCGGGAATCCATCGGCAGCGAAACGCTGTCCTACATCCAGCTGTCCATCTATGAGATGAACAAGGCGGCCAAAAGCGCCGCGCCTCTTCTGGAGCTTCAGAAGGTGCAGGACAATATCCTGGCCTTCTGGGGAATCGCCGACGATATGATCGAGGGGGAGAACGTGCGCAACATCATCAAGGTGGGCAAACGGGTGGAGCGCATCGACCTCTATGCCAGGCTGCGGCAGCCCAGGAAGGACATGGTCCGGGAAATCCAGCGTCTGGCGGGGAGGATCGACCGCTGCAGCGTGAAGTATGACAGAGAGCGGCTGAACCGTCTCAGAAAGCTTGTAAAGGAAAGGGAACTGGACTATTTCGGAATCGTGCGGGACATCGAGGAGATGATCCTGTGAGATTAGTACAGTGCTGCATTAATTATCGAGTAATCAGCACCCGCTGTCCGCGCCGGCACTGCGTTGTCGTCAATCAGCGATGGACCCCCATCGTTTCCTTCTTCCGCCTTGTGCTGACACGGATATCAGGCACTGATTACTTCGATATTAATGCAACGCTGTACCAGGTTCCGGGAAAGCCGGTCCAGGGAAAGGCCGCCAGAGAGAAGGGCGGCTGCGGAGTCGGTATCCGGCGGGGACGGAACTGACGGAGACCGGGAGGTTTATGTTCAATGAAAGAATTATCCTTCTACTATATGCTGAGGATTCGATTTTCCGCTCCTGTGACCAATCATCGCTTTACGGTGCGGTGCGTGCCTCAGGATAATGAATGCCAGAAGATCAGGAAGCAGAAGATCAGAATCTTCCCCCGGAAATCCCTGAGCGACAGCAGGGATTCCTTTGGAAATTATTGTATTTTCGGCCACTGCAGCGATCCCCATGAGCTGTTCCAGGCGGAGGTGAAGGGGGAGGCCGTCACCGGTCTGGCCGATGCTCAGTACGCCGGACCGGAGCACAAAGCGGGCCGGTTCCGCTATCAGACGGATTATACCCGTCCGGGCGAGAAGCTCACGGCCTTTTTCCGTGAATTTTCTTTTTCCCCGGGCAGTACCTCACTGGAGAAGGCCAGAAAAATGATGGAAGCCCTGTATGGACGCTTTTCCTATGTCCCGGGAGTGACGGACATCACCACCACCGCGGAGGAGGCCTTTGCCCTGGGCAAAGGGGTGTGTCAGGATTATGCCCATATTTTTCTGTCTCTGTGCCGGATGGAGGGGATTCCGGCCCGCTATGTGGTGGGGATGCTCCTGGGGGAGGGCGCCAGCCACGCCTGGGTGGAGGTCTATGACAGGGAATACTGGTATGCGCTGGATCCCACGAACCCCTGGTCCAAGGAGGAGGATCATATCAAAATCTCCGGCGGAAGGGATTACAGCGACTGCGTGATCAATCAGGGGATCATGTCAGGACAGGCCCGGCAGACTCAGGAAGTGGAGGTCTGCGTGCGGCCCATATAAAGGAAGGCAGGGACAAAGGACTTCCGTCCGCTGCCGAAGCAGAACACCTCTGCTGAAAAAATACTGGAAAGGATGAGGAAACATGGTGAAAACCATCGCATCCGCCGCCATGCCGGTGGATGAAACACTGGAAATCAAAAAGGCCCGTTATTCTCCTCAGGGGAGAGACGGGGGCAAACGAATCAGCATCGTCACCGGAATCCACGGGGACGAGCTGGAGGGACAATATGTATGCTACGAGCTGGCCCGGCGCATCAAAGAGCGGCCGGAATGCCTTACGGGAACGGTGGATATCTATCCCGCCATGAACCCCCTGGGCATTGATTCCATCACCAGAGGAATCCCGGCCTTTGACCTTGATATGAACCGGATCTTTCCCGGATCCCGGGACGGGGCAATGACCGAATACCTGGCCGCGGAGATCATCCGGGACCTGATGGGCTCCGATCTCTGCGTGGACATCCACGCCAGCAATATTTATCTCACCGAGCTGCCCCAGATCCGTATTAATGAACTCCACGAGAAGGAACTGGTGCCCCTGGCAAAGCTGGCGAACGTGGACTTTGTCTGGGTGCACGGGGCAAGCACCGTGCTGGAATCCACCCTGGCCTTCACCCTGAACAGCCGGGGCGTTCCCACCCTGGTGGTGGAGATGGGAGTGGGAATGCGCATCACCCGCTCCATCGGAAACCAGCTGGTGGACGGAATCTTCAGCCTGATGAGGGAGCTGGACATCTGGAGCGGGGAGATCTCCGGCCTGAGAGAGCCCATTGTCTCCTCGGATCCCGATGAGGTGCTCTTTCTCAACGCCTCCCGGTCCGGCATTTTTATCCAGGAGGCCAGACATAATACCTGGCTGAAAAAGGGAGAATCCGTGGGGAAGGTGGTGGATCCTCTGAACGGAACCGTTCTGGAGGACGTGATCTCGCCGGAGGACGGACTTCTCTTCACCATCCGGGAGTACCCCGTGGTGGATGAGGGCTCCCTGATGGCCAGAATTTTACGATCCGGGGAAAGGCAGGGAGACTGATTATGGAGAGAAAGGTATTATTTGAACTTCCGTCCCTTTACCGGGACAATTTCCGGGTCACCGGCCTTACCTTCGGCAGCGGAAAAAAATCCCTGTGCATTGTGGGAAACACCAGGGGAAATGAGTATCAGCAGATTTACATCTGTTCGCAGATCGTGCGGAAGCTCAGGGAACTGGAGGCGAAGGGCCGCCTCTGTCCGGGTCACGAGATCATGGTGGTTCCCTCGGCCAATCCCTATTCCATGAATATCGAGAAGCGTTTCTGGCCCACGGACAATACGGACATTAACCGGATGTTCCCGGGATACGATCTGGGCGAAACCACCCAGCGGATCGCCGGAGGAGTATTCCAGGCGATCACGGGATATGAATACGGAATCCAGTTCACCTCCTTTTACATGCCGGGAGATTTTGTGCCCCATGCCAGAATCATGGACACAGGCAGAGACTATGTGGACAAGGCGGAGGAATTCGGCCTGCCCTACGTGGTGATCCGGAAGGCCAGACCCTACGACACCACCACGCTGAACTATAACTGGCAGATCTGGGACACCAAAGCCTTCAGCCTGTATTCGGCCACCACCGAGCGCATCGACGAGGAGAGCGCCGAGAGCATGGTGGAGTCGGTGCTGAGCTTTATGGCGACGGAGGGAATGATCCAGCGCCGGGGACATCAGGGCTACCGCTCCCAGGTGATCAAAGACGGAGACCTGGTGGCGGTCCGTCCCTATGTAGGCGGCATGTTCCAGAGCGGAATCCGCATTAACCAGCGGGTTCTGAAAGGGCAGGAGCTTGCCTGGATCACAGACCCCTACGACGGTTCCGTGAGAGAAAAAATCACTTCTCCCGTGACGGGCGTGGTATTCTTTGTGCACAACCGGCCGCTGACCTACGCCAACACGGCAGTCCTGAAAATTGTACCCGGAGAATAAACCGCAGGTTCCATGCATCGGAGCAGTGTTGTCCGCATATTTTATATTGTGCCCTTTGTGCCGCTGGAGAAATGAGGCCGCGCAGGGCGCCGAACCGGACAGCAGTCGGCACAGCCCGGGCAGCTGTCAGAAAAAAGAGGGGTTATGTAAAGAAAGGGAAACAGAGAACGATTTGTGCTGAAGGGAGTATATATGCATGAGCGAATTTCTCTATTCCTATGAAAAAATGACAGAAGAGCTGGAAGAACTGGAGCGGAACTATCCGGGAAAAATCATCCGGACGGCAGCAGGAAAATCCGCGGATAACAGAACCATCCAGGCTGTGAGGCTGGGAAAGGAAGGAGCCCGCCTCCATCTGCTGGCGCAGGGGGGAATGCACGGCAGGGAATACCTGAACAGCGCTCTTCTTATGGCGCAGATCCGCGGCTATCTTTCGGGGGAAGAACGCTGCGGGCCGGACAGCGCCGACGGATGGTTCTATGAAAACGTGTGCATCCATGTATTTCCCATGATCAATCCGGACGGCGCAGCCATTTGCCAGAATGGACCGGAAAGCATCCGAAACAAAGAACTCAGGGCCTTCGTGGACGGCTGCTTTCTGCGCCACCGACGGGACCTGCAAAAACATAACCCGCCCGGACATCTTTCGGGCGGCATAAACCCTCTTTCCGGCTCTCAGGCACCTCCCGATCCGGAGACGCCTGATACGGCTGCATCTGCAAGAAAACTATCAGCAAGAAATCTTCGGAAAGAATTTTTCTCGCAATGGAAGGCAAACGCCCGGGGAGTGGACCTGAACCGGAACTTTGACGCAGGGTGGGAGGACTATTGCGGGGAGAAAGAGCCTTCGCCCTGCGGATACAAAGGAGCATCCCCCGGAAGCGAACCGGAAACGAGAGCCCTTCTGGAATTCTGTGAAAACCATAAGATTGACGCCTGTCTTTCCTATCATTCCGCAGGCCGGATCATTTACTGGGATTACGGAAGCCGGGGCAGGCTTTTTTGCAGGGAGGAAAAGCTTGCCCGCGCTCTGGCGGAAACCACCGGCTATGAGCTGTGCTCCACTGCGGAAGACAGAACAGTTCGGGCCGGATTCAGCGACTACATCATATGCAAAAAGAAGATTCCCGCCGTCACCATAGAGACAGGCAGAGGCCCCTGCCCCCTGAACGAGGAAGAATTTTCCCATATCCTCAGCGAAAACCAGAAAGTATGGCAGACGGCGGCCCGAAGCCTCCTCTCGGCCTGGCCTTTGCGCACCGGGAACCAATTACCCGGCTGATTCGATATATACGAGTAAGCGCCATGCAGAAATCTGCACGAGGAACCCTTCACTCGACTGATTCGATATATGAGTAAGCGCCATGCGGAAATCTGCACGAGGAACCTTTCACCCAGCTGATTCGATATATGAGCGGGCGTCATGTGGAAATCCGCACGAGGAACCATTCATCCAGCCAATTCGCTATATATGAGTAAGCGCCATGCGGTTATCCATACGAGGAACCACTCACTCAGCCGATTCGATATATAAAGGCAAGCGCCACGCGGTCATCCATCCGAGGAACCACTCACCCAGTCAATTCGATACACAGCAGCCGGGACTGTGCTTCCTGTCTGGCAGACCGTTTGGGCGCGGTTTTAGCGGAGACGAAATCCACCGCTTACGGAGACTTAGGCGCGAAGGCTCTTCCTGAGCG
>CANQUG010000128.1 GCA_947626985.1 uncultured Lachnospiraceae bacterium
AATTCAAAAAGCTTTGCCATCTGTGATGATTTGTCTGCGATTTTCTTTGCGGCGGGGATGTTTCCGCGCTCCAGTTCTATATCCATCAGCCTGTCCAGCAGGAGCTGCACTTTATTCAAAGTGTTCCAGAGTGTTTTCTGCAGTTCTTCCTCAGCTTTCTCTTCTTTGCCCTGGTGTTTATATATTTCCACCTGCAGCATGAGTTTATCAGCCGTCTGGCTGAGAATATCGTTCCGATCGGGTATCCGATTCAGGGTTTCCTGTGCTTTTTCATATTCTTCCCTCCGGATATAATGGCCTGCCAGCATATAATTTGCGCTGCTGCTTATGCTTCCGTCCGGGCTTTCGGCGAGCTGCCGATACCATGCGGTGATGCGTTCGTCAAAGGGGCGCGTTTCCTCCGCCGTCAGTCCGGACATGATGAGAAGCCCGTCCAGCTGAATGGTGAGAACATGCAGCAGGTGTTCGCTGTGAGGATATTCGCGGAATTTCTTTTCTGCCGCCGTAAAGCCTTCCCGGATTCCCCGGCTTTGAATAAGCTCCTGAATTTCTTTGCAGAACGAGCTGATTTCCTGTGGAGTCATATCCTTCTGGAAACAGAGCAATGTGTTCAGGTCGGTTTTCAGCAGGCGGGCGAGGGGAGTCAGGAGGGAAATATCCGGACTGGTCGTACCTTTTTCCCACTTGCTGACCGCGGGAACAGATACGTTCAGGTATTCCGCCACCTGTTCCTGCGTAAGGCCCAGTTCTTTTCTTTTTTTCTGTATGACCAGGTTCATGGGCATAATGGTTATCTCCTTTTTGCATAAATTGCAAAAGCTTTTGCTGTTCTTATTATACCTGCGTGTTTTGATATTTACAATTGAGCGGCTGTTAAGCGCAGAGCAAATTTTTTAACCGCAGGGAAAGAGCACGGACAAAACACGGACAAAGCACGGACAAAGCACGGACAAAGCACCTCTCTTTTTCGGAACGGATTATGGGGTGACGGCGGGAGGTTTTCATGGTAAAATACAAAAATAAGAAATCAGGGAGGCAGTGAGATGTTCAGAAAAATGAGAAGATTTAAGCAGCAGATCAGCCAGGAGGAATGTATCCGTATTTTGAAGGAACAGCCCCGGGGCGTTTTGTCCATGATAGGCGACGATGGTTATCCCTATGGGATTCCCCTCAGCTACTGGTTCTGCGAAGAGGATGGAAAGATCTATTTTCACGGGGCAAAGGAAGGCCATAAGCTGGACGCCATCGCAAAATGCGACAAGGTAAGCTTCTGTGTATATGACGAGGGCTTCCGCAGGGACGGCGAGTGGGCGATGAATATCAGCAGTGTGGTCGTCTTTGGCAGAATCAGGCTTGTGGACGACGAAGAGAAGACCCGGTGGATCTGCACGAACGTTTGCCGGAAATTTACAGACGATGAGGAATATCTCCGGAAGGAACTGGCGAATGCTCTTCCCAGAGTGCAGTGTCTGGAGCTTGTCATAGAGCATATGACGGGAAAGCTGGTGAATGAATCATGAGCGTGCAGGTCAGAGCGTACAGACAAAGTGATTTAAAGGACATGATCAGGTTATGGAATGAGATTGTTGAGGAGGGCGCCGCGTTTCCGCAGGAGGAGTTTCTTGATGACGAAAGCGGAGCGGAATTTTTTTCGGAGCAGACCTTTGCCGGAGTCGCGGAGGATAACGGCCGGATCGTGGGCCTTTATATCCTGCATCCCAATAATGTGGGGCGCTGCGGTCACATAGGCAACGCCAGCTATGCGGTGTTTTCCTCCTGCAGGGGGCGGCACATCGGAGAACTTCTGGTCAAGGACAGCCTGGAAAAAGCCCGGCAGTTCCATTTTTCCCTGCTGCAGTTCAATGCGGTGGTGGAAAACAATGTCCATGCGCGGCATCTCTATGAACGCCTTGGTTTTGTGCCCCTTGGGACCATACCGCGGGGATTCCGGATGAAGGACGGGCATTTCGAAAATATCTGTCTTTATTATCATACTTTGTAAAAGCAGCCGCGGGGTACGGTTTTTGCCGAGTGAAAAAATCACTGAAAATTGTAGCCTGGCTTTATAAATGTTGGCGCGGGGTACGGCTTTTGCCGAGTGAAAAAGAAATTACTGAAAATCGTAACCTGGCTTTGTAAAAGCAGCTGCGGGGTACGGCTTTGGCCAGTATCATGTGAAGGAGGTCAGATGATGGATTCTTATGTACAGCTGGCAAAAAATACGATTGATCTGTATATCCGGAGGAAAAAGATATATCAGCCGGAGGAAAAGGAACTGACGGAGGAGATGCGCATGTCCCGGGCAGGCGCTTTTGTGTCCATTCATGAGAATGGGGAGCTGCGGGGCTGCATTGGGACAATCGCTCCCACCAGGGATACGCTGGCGGAGGAGATTATCTTTAACGCCATCTCGGCGGCCACCAGAGATCCGCGTTTTCCTGCCATCCGGGAGGCGGAACTGGAACAGCTGGAAATCAGTGTGGATGTTCTGGGAGAAGCGGAACCGATCCGGTCGGAGGCAGAGCTGGATGTGAAGCGCTACGGCGTCATTGTGGAAAAGGGATACCGCCGGGGGCTTCTGCTGCCGGATCTGGAAGGCGTGGACACCGTGGAGTACCAGGTTTCCATAGCGAAAATGAAGGCCGGGATCCATGAGGACGAGGAGAATGTACGGCTGTATCGTTTCGAGGTGATCCGCCATGAATGAGGCTGTTTGTCCGGTGTGTCCCCATCACTGCCGGATTTCGGAGGGCGCATACGGAAGATGCGGCGCGAGGAAGAACGCGGAGGGGAAAGTGGTCTGTGCCAGCTATGGAAAAGTGACCGCGCTTGCCCTGGATCCCATCGAAAAAAAGCCTCTCGCCTTTTTCCATCCGGGAAGCAGGATTTTGTCCGTGGGAAGCTTCGGATGCAATATGTCCTGTCCTTTCTGCCAGAATTATGAGATTTCCCGGGGAAGAGAAGCAGATTTCCCTCAGGCATACGAGATTTTGCCGGAGCAGCTGTGCAGGATTGCTCTGGAGGAATGTGCCCGGGGAAATATCGGAGCCGCATTTACTTATAATGAAGCCCTTACAGGATATGAGTATGTGCGGGACGCCGCGAAGCTGGTGCACGAGGAGGGTATGCGGAATGTCCTTGTCACGAATGGAATGGCGGAGCTTCCTGTGCTGGAGGAGCTTCTGCCGTATATTGACGCCATGAATATTGATCTGAAAGGCTTCCGGCCGGAGATTTACCGGCAGCTGGGAGGCGATCTGGAGACCGTGAAGGCGTTTATTGTCAGGGCAGCCTCCGCCTGTCATGTGGAGCTGACCTCTCTGATCGTACCGGGATTGAATGACGATCCGGAGGATATGAGACGTCAGGCGGAATGGATCGCGGAGATCAGTCCGGAGATTCCCCTCCATATCACCCGGTATTTTCCGCGTTATAAAATGCGGGAACCGGCGACAGATATTTCTCTGATGAAAACACTGAAGACCGTTGCGGAGAAAAGCCTCCGCCGGGTTTGTCTGGGGAATATATAGAGAAACGGGCGGGAGGAAGCTTTCGGGCAGCTTTGTCAAAAAAAGAAATTTGCCTGTCCGCGGGATTGGGTATCCGGGACAGGGCATGGGAATGGAGGAGGTATTATGAGCCGACTGAAGGAACTTAGAAAATATGTGGATGCAAGATTGAACGAGATGAATGACGCGGATAAAAGAATCGGAGCGGTCAATCATCTCTACGGAGTTTCCCTCGCTGCCGCTATGATAGCGAAGAAACGCGGCCTTGACCCGGAGCTGGCGGCTATGGCGGCCATGCTGCACGATCTGTATGCCTATGAGAGCGGAAGCTATGATGACCACGCTCACAAAGGAGCAGAGCTGGCCGGGAAGGTTCTGGGAGAACTGAAGCTTACGGACGGGAGGGAGACGGAGCTGATCTGTTCCGCCGTTTATCATCATGACGACAAGCTGGTCATCGATTCGCCCATGGACGAGGTCCTGAAGGATGCGGACGTCATCCACCACTGCATGAACGACCTTTCCAAAACGGTCAAGGACAAGGAAAAGGCCAGGTTCGAGAGCCTGTGCAGGGAATTTGGGATGGAGTGAAGATTTTCCATATGAGCACTATTACGTATTATGTCCAGACGTGCAGGCAATAATGAAGTGAGGTGATCGATGATGAAAATCAGAAAAGTAATCTTAAAAAATTACAGATGTTTTGACATGATTGAAGTAGACTTTCATGATAGACTGACGGTGATTGTTGGTGGCAACGGATCCGGAAAAACCTCCATTCTGGAGGGAGCAGCAGTTGCTCTGGGAACCATGTTTACTGGCCTGGATGGTTTGAATGGGGTGAGCATCAGTAAAAAAGATGTGCGTTTGAAGGCATTTCAGATGGGAGAATCAAAGGATGTTCAGGCGCAGTATCCTGTAGAAATAAAAGCGGAAGGTATTTTTGATAACAGGGAAATTGAATGGAAGCGTTCACTGAACGGGGAAGGCGGAAAGACAACCGTCAGGGATGCAAAAGTTGTGCTTGATATTGCAAAGGATTATCAGAGCAGATTACGTGCAGGTGCTCAGGATTTGATCCTTCCGGTGATAGCTTATTATGGGACCGGTCGTTTATGGGATTATCACAAGGAAAAGAAAGCGGATACATTCAAGCAAAATACAAAGATAAATGGGTACATGGACAGTTTGGATGGTACTGCAAATATCAAACTGATGATGAACTGGTTTTGTAAGAAGACTATACAGATGGCTCAGAAAAGTGCGGTTGGGATGAATTCCAGACTGGAATTAGAGGCAGTTTATGAGGCTATGAAAAGCTGCTTTGAACGTATTACAGGTTATTCGGATGTTAAACTTCTCTATAATCTGGATACAAATGAGATCGATTGCTATTACAAAAATAAAGAAGGATTTTTGATGAATATTCCACTCTCGCAGATGAGTGATGGATATAAGAGCACGATTAGTCTGGTTGCTGATATTGCATACCGTATGGCGATTCTAAATCCGCAATTGGAAGCAAATGTATTGAAAGATACGGATGGAGTTGTATTAATTGATGAAGTTGATCTTCATCTTCATCCGGCCTGGCAGCATCGTATTCTTTCAGATTTAATGTGTATTTTTCCGAAGATTCAGTTTATTGTCACAACGCATGCTCCGGCGGTGATCAGCAGTGCTAAAAGTGAAAATCTTGTGATTTTGGAAAATTATGAAGTTATGGGTGCAAATTCTGAAATATATGGAAATGATATAAACTCCATATTGAAAAGTGTTATGGGAGTGTCAGATCGTAATCCTGTGATTGCGGAGCTTTTTGATAAGTTTTATTCATTGCTGAATGACGTTCAGTATGATGAAGCGGAAAAAATTTTGGACAAGATTGATGAACAGAGAGATTATCATGATAAAGAAGCGGCGGCCGACAGGGTTAAACTGAAATTGGAGAGAATCCGGGGAGGCAGGAAATGATCGAAGTGAGAAAAAGTTCTGAACCGGATGCGTTAAAAAAACTGAGGGAGGAATGTCTGGCAGAAGGTCTTTCACCGAGAGAGTCTTTTAGAAGGCTGCAAAACCCATTAAAGCGGCAGGTGATTGAGTGCCTGAAACAGGATCAGGGACATTTATGCGTTTATTGTATGAGCAGGATTCCAAGAGAAGATGCGGACCCGGGGATACCATCTCAGACAATTGAGCATTTTATACCAGTTGATCCTGAAGATGGACGTGATGTGGGACAGGGACTGGATTATCAGAATTTATTTGCTGTCTGTCATGGTAATACAAAAAGGCGCATGAAAGGTATACGCAGAACAAGCTCAAAAAATGATCTGACCTGTGATAAACATCGTTCAAATAAAGAGTTTAGAAAAATCCATCCGTGCCGCAAAGAAACATTACAGACGATTTATTATACCGTGGACGGGAAAATAGGTGCATCAGATATGGATGTAGAGTTTGATTTGACTGATACATTAAATCTGAACTGTGTTTCATCGCCCATAGTTTCGGAGCGGAAAGCTGTCTTGGATGGGCTGCTTGCAGATATTAATGAGCAGTTTGGAAATATTGAAAATGTCAAAAAAGAAGAACTACATAATTACTGTGCCGATATGTTGGAAGCTTTTTTGAATGAGCAGAATTCTAAAACACCTTATGTCGGAATATTGATCTGGTATTTGCAGTCGATGGTTATGGCATTGGCTGATTGATTAGTTTACCCCCATTCGCGGAGCAGATGAGGGATGTTATTGAGTACAGGACGATGGATCACTATCAGTGAAGATACAGAGAAAAAGAAGTGATGAGTCAGCAGATGGATTCTTTCTTACGGATTTGCTAAAGGCAGGTGATATGCAGATGAACAAAGATCCTTTTAAAGAATATATCAGAGAGTCTGAACCGGATAAGCGTGAAAAAGGATATGCATGGCACACTGCCATTGGCCTGCAGGCTGTTGACGGACTGAAGACGTCGGAATATCTGGTGCGTACGGCTGTCCGCAATATTGAGGGTGAGATATCCTTTGAAGAGGCAAATGCGCTCCTTCAGGTTTATTATGAGGAGAATCCAGCCCGCAATAGGGAGGAGCGTATCGAGGAGGCAGACAAGGTCTCTGCCAGAATCGCGGCGCTTTTGTCTGAGAAGGCGTTCAGTTTTACGCCGAATGAATATATTTCCATCCACAGAAAGCTGTTTGACGGTATTTATTCCCATGCAGGATGTATCCGGGATTATAACATTACGAAAGAGGAATGGGTGCTGGATGGGGCGACGGTGATCTATGGCAGCGCTGCAGAGCTTCGGGCGACGCTGGAGTATAATTTTTCCGAAGAGAAAAAATTCCTTTATCGTAATTGTTCCGTGGATGAGATCATCCATCATCTCGCGGTGTTTGTTTCAAGGCTGTGGCAGATCCATGTATTCGGAGAGGGCAACACCAGAACAACGGCAGTATTTTTTATCAAATATCTGAGCACCCTTGGTTTTGATGTGACAAATGATATTTTTGCCGAAAATGCATGGTACTTTCGCAATTCCCTCGTCCGGGCCAATTATAATGATCTGAAAAATGGTATCCATGAGACGACAGAGTTTCTGGAACTGTTCTTAAGAAATCTTCTGCTGAATGAGCGTCATCCGCTTCATAACCGGACAATGCACATCAGCGGAGCATTTAAAGAAGCAGAAAAACCGGACATTGAAGACAAAAAACCGGACATTGGGGATGAAAAACCGGACATTGG
>CANQUG010000129.1 GCA_947626985.1 uncultured Lachnospiraceae bacterium
GATTATAGCACACCGCCATGGCAAATGCAAGCCGTTTATAAAAATTTCTGTTTTTTCGCCAGCTGGATAAATTCGTTATTGCTGCGGGTCCTGGAAAACATATTGAGGATCTGCTCCACCGCCTCATCCGCCTTCAGGCCGTTCAGGGCGCGGCGCATGTTATAAACCGTTTCCTGCTCCTCCCGGCTGAGCAGGAGATCCTCTCTCCGGGTCCCGGATTTCTGTATGTCGATGGCGGGAAACACGCGCTTCTCCTGCAGCTTCCGGTCAAGCACAAGCTCCATGTTGCCCGTACCCTTAAATTCCTCATAAATAACGTCGTCCATCTTGCTTCCCGTATCCACCAGCGCGGTGGCCAGGATGGTAAGGCTTCCGCCCTCCCGCATATTTCTGGCGGCGCCGAAAAATCGCTTCGGCATGTGAAGGGCAGCGGGGTCCAGACCGCCGGAGAGAGTCCTTCCGCTGGGGGGAACGCTCAGATTATAGGCTCTGGCCAGCCTGGTTATGGAGTCCAGAAGAATGGTCACGTCCTTTTTATGCTCCACCAGACGCCTCGCCCGCTCCACAACCATCTCGGAGACTCTTTTATGGCGCTCCGGCAGTTCGTCGAAGGTGGAATAGATCACCTCCACATTGGGTCCCTGGATGGCTTCCTTGATGTCGGTAACCTCCTCGGGGCGCTCGTCGATCAGGAGAATGATCAGATGCATGGTGGGACAGTTCCGGAGTATGGATTTTGCCACATCCTTCAGAAGGGTGGTCTTTCCCGCTTTCGGCGGGGAGACGATCATGCCCCTCTGTCCCTTGCCGATGGGGCTGATCAGGTCCACGATACGCATGGCCAGCGTGCCGCCGGGGCGCTCCAGCACCAGTCTCTCATTGGGGAAAACGGGAGTCATATCCTCGAAATTATATCTTCTCTGGCCCTCGCTGGGATGAAAACCGTTGATGGACGTCACATACAGAAGGGCGCTGAATTTTTCGCTCTGGGTTTTAATGCGGATATTTCCCTGGATGATATCCCCGGTCTTCAGACCGAATCTGCGGATCTGAGAGGGAGAAACATAAATGTCGTTCTCACCGGGAAGATAATTGGCGCACCGGATGAAGCCGAACCCGTCCGGCATCACCTCCAGGATTCCATTGGCCTTCTCCCCGCTGTCCAGCTGAACGGTCTCCGCGGGAACCCGGTATCCGGCAGGGTCTTCCCTCATCTCTCTGGGCTGCCGCCGCTCCTCCCTGGATGGGAACGTTCTCTCGGCAAAGGTTCTCTCCGCTGTATTTCTCTCGACTGTCGGCCTCTCTGTCATGCTCCGATCCGCTGTATTTCTCTCTGCCATGCTCCGATCCGCTGTATTTCTCTCTGCCACACTCTCTGCGGCCATCCTGTCCGCTGTGCTTCTCTCCGCCGCCGGTCTCTCTGTCGTGCTTCGATCCGCCGGATTTTTTTCAGCTGCAGGCCTCTCCGTCATGCTCCTGTCCGCAGCGTTTCGCTCGGCGGGCGGTTTTTCCGCGTCAGTCTTTTCCTTCAGAGTCCTGCTGTCGGGCCTTTTTTCCGCCGCGCGGTTCCCGTCGGTACTCTTCTCCCGGGAAGCAGTCTCTCCGGACGGGGCTTCCGCCGCGCCGGCTCCCTTCTCTCCTGTTCCGTTTTCTTTTTCATCCTCCTGGAGCATCCGCTGGATCAGCTCCGGTTTACGCAGGGAATAAACGCCTTTCAGTCCTCGGGCTTTCGCTAAATCCTTCAGGACGGCCAGCGACAACGACTCATACTTTTCTTTCATAAATCAACCTCAGCCTTCATAATTATTCTGTTTTTTATTGCGGGATACTCTGTCAGAAATGACATGAACATCAGAATCAGATACTCTGAACTGTATTTTATCACAATTTTTACCATCTGTCCAGAATGGACTTGTTGAGATTTTTGTCTTTTCCCGTCGAAAACACTGTAAAATAATACACTCCTCTGCAGGAGGCCGCTTTTTTTCCTCTATTTGCCGGCCTGCAGAGGAGTATTCTGGATTTTCTGTTTATTCCTCCGGCGCGTCAGCTCACCACATTTCCCACAATCACATAAGAAAGGATGTACATGATCACCGACGCCATAAAAATCCCGCACAAAATAGCCAGCGAGGATTTTTTTATGTCAATATTGAGAAGGGATGCGATCAGAGCTCCCGTCCAGGCGCCCGTACCGGGGAGCGGAATTCCCACAAAAAGCATCAGTCCCCAGAACTCGTACTTTTTAATGGTATCGCTCTTTCCCATGGCCCGGTTCTCCAGCCTCACGATCAGCCCCCGGAAAATCCGGGTCTTTTTCAGCAGCTTAAAAATCTGCCGGATAAAGAGAAGAATAAAGGGAATAGGAATAATGTTCCCCGCTATGCAGAGGGGTATGGACACCCTGGGGGCGATTTTCAGAAGGGAAGCCGCCAGAAGTCCTCCCCTCAGCTCCAGAATGGGAATCATGGAGATGATAAAAACAACGGCTTCCGCCGAAATAAACTGAGATAAATTAGCCGTAAACCACTGTACCAGCGCTTCCATACTTCCTCCAGACATGATGATGATTTGATATTGACTCCGCAAAAGAACACTCTATGTCAGTTTTTCTTCAGATACTTTCTCAGGAATGCGAAGAAGGCTTCCATCTCCCGGGGCGTCCCGATGGTAATGCGAAGATGATTGCCTGTGCGGCCTTTGGGGAAATAGCGCACATAAATATGCTGTTCCCGGAGAGCCTGAAAAAGCTCTGCCGCCGGACAGCTTTCATGCTCCGCAAAGATAAAGTTGGACTTTGAGTCCTGAAAGGAAAATCCAAGCTTTTTCAGCTCTCCCTTGGCCCGCTCTCTCGTTTCCATTATTTTACTGCAGGTTTCCTGAAAATATGCCTCGTCCTTTATGGCCTCCACTCCCGCCGCCAGGGCCGTCCGGTCCATGGTATAGGAATTGAAGGAATATTTTACATCGTTGAGATATTTAATCAGAACAGGATTCCCGCAGGCAAAACCGATGCGCATCCCCGCCAGGGAGCGGGATTTGGAGAAGGTCTGCACTACCAGAAGATTTTCATATTTTTCAATCAGGGGCAGGGCAGAACACGCGCCGAAATCCACATAGGCCTCATCCACGATCACGATCACATCCGGATTGGCCTTCAGGATGTCCTCGATATCCTCCAAGGGCATCTCCACCCCTGTGGGGGCATTGGGATTGGGAAAAACGACGCCGCCGTTTTCCCTGAAATAATCCTCCTTCCGGATATGGAACCCCTCGTCCAGAGGAGGCCGCTCATAGGGAATCCGGAAGAGCTCCGCCCACACATCGTAAAAGGAATAGGTGATATCCGGAAACAGAATCGGCTTCTTCGAATTAAAAAAGGTGAGAAAACACATGGCCAGCACGTCATCCGAACCAACGCCCACAAACACCTGATCCTCTCCCAGATGGTACCGGTCCGCAATGGCCTTCACCAGGACTCCCGCCGCAGGGTCCGGATACAGGCGGAGAAGCTCTCCGTTCATCTCACGGAGGACCCGCTGCACTCCCGGCGCGGGGGGATAGGGATTTTCATTGGTATTGAGTTTGATCATGTCCGGCTGATTGGGCTGCTCTCCCGGCGTATAGGGGGTGACCTTCCGGATATTGTTTTCCCAGGCTTTCATAGGTGTCTCCTTTTCCATTTTTACAGTATTCCGCTGCTGAAGTCAGAAAAATTACAGACCGCTTCCCCGCGGCGGATCATTCTCCGGTAAAAGCCATCCTCCGCTGCAGGCTGCGCTTTCCCTGACGGCTGATTATCTTCCGCAGTGGAACAGCAGATCTTCCCATCTTCTGTCCACTTCCTTCTGGAAGGCCTCCAGCAGGTACTCGTTTCCTTTTTTGAATAAATGTTTGAACCTTCCCTGAGGTCTCAGGAAGTCCTCCACAGGCAGCTTCTTTTTGGGCTCATAGTTCAGCACCCATTTGCCCTCCATCACCTCGAAGAGGGGCCAGTAGCAGGTCTCCACGCCCAGCCTGCAGATCTCCATGATATCCGGAGTATTGTATCTCCAGCCTCTGGGGCAGGGAGCCATGATATTCAGGAACGCTGCGCCGGGGGTGTAAATCGCCTTTTCCGCCTTGATATGAAGGTCTTTAAAGTTCTGTACGAAGGTGGTCTGAGCCACATAGGGCACGTCATGGGCCGCGATCACGGAAGCCAGATCCTTGCGGTTCTGAGGCTTGCCGTTGCTCTGGCTGCCCACCGGAGTGGTGGTAGTGTCCGCAAACATGGGAGTCGCGGAGGAACGCTGGATACCGGTGTTCATGTAAGCGCCGTTGTCATAGCATACATATACCAGATCCTGATTCCGCTCCATGGCCCCGGACAGGGACTGCAGACCGATATCGTAGGTGCCGCCGTCGCCTCCGAAGGTAATAAATTTATAGGTTTCATTCAGCTTGCCTTTGCGCTTCAGGGCTTTATACGCGCCCTCCACGCCGCTCATGGTGGCGCCTGCGTTCTCAAAGGCATTGTGAATGTAGCTGTCCTCCCAGGCCGTGTAGGGATAGGTAAAGGTGGACACTTCCAGACAGCCGGTGGCGTTTCCGATCACCGCCTTATCTCCCTCGTGAAGGCCCCTCAGTACGTTTCTCACTGCGATGGTTCCGCCGCAGCCTGCGCACATTCTGTGTCCCGGAGCCAGACGCTCCGGTTTGCTCATGGTTTCTTTAAAATTGTAACTCATCCTCTGCGTCCCCTCCTATTCTCTAACTCCCAGATAGCGATAGGTTTCCCCTGCATCGCCGTCCGCGGCAATCTGTTTCAGGACTGCAAAAACATGTTCCATATCCTCCACGCGCACGTCTCTTCCGCCCAGACCGTAGATATAATTCACGGCAAAGGCCTGCGCCCGGGCACGGTAAAGCGCCGCCATCACATCCGCTCCCAGAGGTCCGCCGTGACCGGTATAGCTCTCGGCGCGGTCCATGATCGCCACAGCCTTCACATTTTTCAGCGCCGCCGCAATCTCCTCGGCCGGGAAGGGACGGAACAATCTGATCTTGATCAGTCCCACCTTTTCGCCCTGCTCCCGGAGACGGTCGATGGCGTCCTTGGTGGTGCCTGCCGCGGAGCCGATCATCACTACGGCGTACTCCGCGTCCTCCATGGCATACTCTTCAAATAATCCGTAGGTTCTTCCGGAAATTCCCGCAAATTCCTTCGCCACGTCCAGAACCACCTGTTTGGCATGCTTCATGCCCTCGGCCTGGCTGCGCTTGGCCTCCATATAATAATCCGTCACGGAATAGGGACCTACCGCCGTGGGACATTCCGGATTCAGAAGGTAATTTTCCGGCTCATATTCGCCTACGAAGTTTTTCACATCCTCGTCGTCCAGAAGCTCGATGTTCTGAACCGCGTGGCTGGTGATAAAGCCGTCCTGGCAGATCATGATGGGCAAACGCACATCCTTATGCTCGGAAATGCGGTAGGCCTGGACCATGTTGTCATAGGCTTCCTGGTTGTTTTCCGCATAGATCTGGATCCAGCCCGCATCCCTGGCGCCCATGCTGTCGGAATGGTCGCAGTTGATGTTGATGGGGCCGGACAGCGCGCGGTTCACCAGCGCCAGCGCCAGAGGCAGGCGGTTGGAAGCCGCTATGTAAAGCTCCTCCCACATATAGGCAAGTCCGCAGGAGGAGGTCGCCGTCAGGCTTCTGGCTCCCGCCGCGGAAGCGCCGATGGCCGCGCTCATGGAGCTGTGCTCGCTCTCCACCGGAATAAACTCCGTATCCACCAGACCGTTTGCCACAAAGGAGGCAAAATACTGGGGAATCTCCGTGGACGGAGTGATGGGGAATGCCGGAAATACATCCGGATTGATCTGACGAAGGGCGATTGCCACCGCTTCGTTTCCTGATAAACGATCTCTTTTCGCCATATTATTTCACTCCTTCCATGGTAATCGCATCGAAGGGACATGCCTTCACGCAGATGCCGCAGCCCTTGCAGTGCTCGTAGTCAAACGGCCCCCGCTTTTTATCCTTTACAGGAATGCAGCTGTCCGGACAAACCGGCGCGCACAGCAGGCACTGTTTGCAGTTTTCTTCCACAAAAACCGGCTTGATGTTGGACCACTCGCCGGTATTGAATTCTCTGGAGGTCCCTGCGCCGGCAATGATCATGCCCTCCGTCAGGTCCTGCCACTTTGCTCTCAAACCTAATCTGCTCAAATCCGTAGCCATCACTGCACCTCCTGAAATGCCATTTTAAGCGCTTTCATGTTTCCCTCGATCACTTCCGGCTTGCCGGCAAATTTGTGGCGGAAGGAGGACTCCATCTCTTTCAGGAAGGTCTCCTCGTCCATGATCCCCGCCACCTTTACGATGGCCGCCAGCATGGGAGTGTTGGGGAAATATCTGCCCATGGCTGCCATGGACACTTTATGAGCATCGATAATGAAAACTTTGCCCTCATAGCCCCGCAGATGGGGAAGGATCTCCTCTTTGGTTCTCTGCGTGTTGACCAGAATAGCGCCGTCCTTTTTCAGACCGCTGGTGACGTCCACAGCCTCCAGGAGGGATTCGTCCACCACCACCACGTACTGGGGATCATAGATGTTGGAATGTACCCGGATCTCGTTGTCGCTGATGCGGTTGTAGGCCGTGATGGGAGCTCCCATACGTTCGGGGCCGTACTCGGGAAAGCCCTGAACGTATTTGCCCGTCTGAAAAGCCACATCCGCCAGAAGAAGAGCTGCCGTCTTGGCGCCCTGACCGCCGCGGCCGTGCCATCTGATTTCCGTAACGTTATGCATCTTGATGCTTCATCCTTTCTATAAAAAATTTTTAAATCTTTTGAAAAGACTTATGAGAAGCAAAAAACGCTTCTCATAATATTCGTGACCCTTTAGGGGTCACTCATTAACATATCAGGTCCGGACAAATGCGTGCTTTGCGGCTGCTTGCCCGCTTAACGGCCGCTTGCCCGTCTGCTGATATGCTTTATGAGAAGCAAAAAACGCTTCTCATAATATTCGTGACCCTTTAGGGGTCACTCATTAACATATCAGGTCCGGACAAATGCCCGCTTCGCGGTCGCTTGCCCGTCTGCTGATATGTTATA
>CANQUG010000130.1 GCA_947626985.1 uncultured Lachnospiraceae bacterium
CTTAACCCAGCATGGACAAGTCCGGTCTGCCGCCACAGAACAATGATCTCATATACACCGTATGAGTGATTTCATTTAAGACACAAGCAGGTCTCCTGACTTAAGATCATCGCTCTGCGGCGCCTTCCCAGACATAACGCCCAGTGACACATTTGCCGCAAAACTCTCTATCACAGTGACGGGATCGTACCGGATTCTCACCGGTTTCCCTATTAATCTGTGCAATGACAGAACTTGTATCTCAGCGCAGTATTAATTTCACTTTCAGACAATTACAAGCCGGTCTCCTGACTTAAGATCATCGCTTCAGGACGTCCTCCCAAGCAGTCAGCCCAGTGACATATGTGTCCTGAAACTCCCTAATACAGTGACGGAATCGTACCGGATTCTCACCGGTTTCTCTATCAACCCTTTCGGAACTTGTAACGGCTGGTTCCAAACCAGCAAATTTGAGTTATTTTTAACAACTATAATATATAATCCAAAAACTGTCCAGTAATTTCTTGTATGGAATTGTACTAAATCCTATACAATTTTGGGACCCGCCCCTCCAAATAATCCCTCATTGCAGCTAAAAATGACGCCATGCATCATCCTGCATCAGTATCTCGAAGTACCAGCGACTCCAAATAAGCAACTTGTCGAACTGAAAAAATAACGCTCAATGCAAAAAATCCGCTCAGCTGTTTGCCAAACGGATTTTGCATCCTGCTATTCAAAAACTTTTTTGTATATCACTGCTTCTCTCACAAACACGCCTCCAGCGCTGCCCGTACATTTTTCTTGCAGGCTTCATAGTCCTCGGAGGGACTTGCCTCGTAAAGCTTCCGATCCCCCAGGAACATGGTGGGCACATAGTAATAGTCGTATTTTCCCGCAATATCCGGGTTTTTACTCTCCTCCACCCAGTCCACCTGGATTTCCCCGTATTCCTTCTTTTCCGCCTTCAGCTCTTCCAGAGCTCTCCTGGCATAATGACAATACGGACAATTCTCCAGATAAAACAATGTAATCTTCTTCATTTCAATCCCTTCTTTCCATCTCTCTGTCTAAAACTCCGCTGCTCAGGCCATCTCCCGCATGAGAACCCTTATTTTTTCATACTCAGTCAGAACTCCGTCCCGTACCGCGCTTAACACCTTACACGGAATCCTTTGCTCTTTCATGCCGCGATCCCGTTCTCTGCTTTTTCCTTATTGAACCTCACTCAGGATTCTCTGTTTTTCATATTACAAGTCCATTTTCCTCTTCTCCACAAACCTCACATGAGATTCCCCGTCTTTCTTTTACCATCCCGTTCTCCACATTCTCCTCGTTAAATCTCACATAAGGTCCGCCGTTCTCTCATATAATCTCCGGAACTTTTCATATCCGTCCTCATATATTCCGGCATGTTCCGAAACCGGCTCATATACCCGATCGCTCATGGTTACGAACCGCCGGCAGCCCTCCTCCAGAGAGTCCAGCATCCCCGTCCCCGCCGCAGCCAGGATGCAGCTTCCCAGACACGCCTGCTCCTTCACCGTGCAGGCGTGCACCGGCTTTCCGAAAATATCCGCCTGAATCTGCAGCCATAAGAGGGAGGAAGCGCCGCCCCCGGACGCAATGATCTCCGCCGCATCCACACCCAGTCCCTGCAGAATCCTCAGACAGTCCTTCAGACTGTAGGACACGCCCTCCATAACCGCCCGCAGAAAATGTCCTCTTCCCTGCCCCAGCGTCATACCGAAAAACATCCCCCTGGCCCCGGGATTCATATGGGGCGTTCTCTCCCCGGACAAATAGGGAAGATAGAGAAGTCCGCCGCTTCCGGGAGAAACCGCCGAAGCCTCCTCATTTACCGCGTCATAGCTTTCCAGATGAAAAAGCTGATTTTTCGTCCAGTTCATGGACATCCCGGCGCACAGCGTAGCCCCGAAAATGGTATAAGCTCCCGGCACTGCATGGCAGAAGGTATTGGTTCGGAGCTCCGTGTCATAGACAGGCTGGGAAATATAAGCAGAAATCTGTCCGCCGGTACCGATATTGCTGATCAGCTTTCCCGGCCCCGTCACTCCGTTTCCGATACTCTGAGCAGGCTGGTCCCCGGAGCCGAAAATCACGGGAATTCCCTTCCGAAGCCCTGTCAGCCGGGCACACTCCTCCGTAATCTCCCCGGCGATCTCCCCGGACTCATGAACAGGCGGGAAAAGTTCCTCAGGCAGAGAAAAGCGGCGGATCATCTCCCATGCCCAGTCCCTTTCGGCCGTGGCAAAGATGCCCGTGGAGGAGGCGTCCACCACTTCCGCGCCTGTCTTACCTGTCATTTTCAGCCGCACATAATCCTTGGGACAAAGCAGCCGCACAGCTTCGGAAAACACCTCCGGCTCCCGCTCTTTCACCCAGAGAAGGGAGGGGAAGGCAAATCCGCTGCTCACATTGTTTCGGAAAACCTCTCCCATCTCCTCCCGGGACAGCACATGATGAATCCGGTCAAGCTGTTCCTCCGCCCGCTGATCCAGCCACAGGATGGCCGGGCGCACCGGAACACCGGACCGGTCCGTCAGGACCAGTCCGTGCATCTGTCCGGAAAATCCCACAGCGGAAACCTCCTGATAAACCGAAGGATGGTTCCTGCGCAGCCTGTGAAGAATCTCCAGAAGAGATTCCCACCACACCTGAGGATCCTGCTCCGCATATCCCCGGGCGGGAATGTCCACCCCATAGGCCTTCGCCTCTGTGGCCGCCACGCCCTTTTCCATGTCCAGCAGCATCGCCTTGATACTGGACGTTCCGATATCAATCCCCAGTACAGCAGCCATTTCCTTATTCCTCCGATTTCTCTATTCCTCCGCAGTCAGAAGTTCCGCGATACATCCGAATAAATCCTCGCCCACGCGCATGGCCTGAAGTTCCGACAATTTGGCCGCTGCAGATCCTTCGCCCTCAATAACGCTGAAGATTCTGTCCTTTAACTCATACTCGATCTCGGCCCGTTCCAGCAGTCCGAAAATACGGTCTGTCACAGGATTCTCTCTCAGAACAGTCTGAGCCAGAAGAATCCGGATGGTGTTTGTCACAGGTATCGCCGGAAGAACAACTGTGAGACATCTCATGTCTTCGTCATAGGCCGTCTTCACCGCATCCTCCCGAAAAAGCCCGTTCACATAAACGGAAACCCTCGTCTTCTTCACACCATAAAAATGCACCGTATAGCTTCTGGCTTCCGGGATCAGTTCCCTGCATCCGACGGCGCTTTCAATGGTCAAAATTCCTCTCACCCAGTCCATTCTCATAGGCGTAGTGACGCATTTGCCATCCAGATAGCCCAGAGTTTCATTATCGTCCTCGTAGAGAGTAAACGCTCCATCCCCGCCTCCGAATACGGCGAGTTCAAGAGTTTTGGGATTCTGAAGAAATTCTCCCTTCTGAATCTCCTCCGTCATGGGAATGATCGCCCCGGCTTTTGCCAGAACGGGAATGGAATGGAGATCACGGTACATCTCCAGCTGCCTTCCGCCCTCGTAAAGGATTCCGGTAAAGAAATCAATCCAGATTCCCTCCGGCAGCCATACCTTCACCCTGCCCAGATTCAGCTTGTCGATCTGAGGTGAGGTAATGGGAGCCACCATTAGCTCCTCCCCGAAGAAATACTGATTTTTGGCGCCGTAGGCATTCCATTCCCTGGGATATTTATAGTACATGGGCTCAATGAGAGGCTTATCCTCCTTATAGGCCCTGTAATTCATGGTGTACAGATACGGAATCATCTTATGCCGCAGACGCAGGAATTCGTTCATCACCTCATGGATCTCCATGGGGAAGCTCCATGGCTCCTTCCTGCGGAATTCTCCCTTGGTGCTGTGGAGCCGGTTGATGGGGGAAAATACGCCGAACTGCACCCAGCGCAGAGCCATCTCATTGTCCCGGTAACCAAACATGTGGCCGCCGATGTCATGACTCCACCATCCATACCCCACATTGGAGGCCGTACTGGTAAAATAGGGCTGAAATTCCAGTGTGGGCCAGGAAGCCACCGTATCTCCCGAAAATCCCACGGGATACCGGTGAGAACCATAACCGGCATACCTGGAGAAGGTCATGGGACGTTTTCCGTCTCTGGCGCTGTCCATAAAATGGAGATGATTCAGCATCCACAGGGGATCCAGCCCTGAAATTCCGCTGCTGCTTCCCTGCTGCCAGTCCAGCCACCAGAAATCCACGCCTTCCTCCTCCAGAGGATGAAGCACACAGGAGAAATACGCTTCCGCAAATTTCGGATCCGCGATGTCAAATTCCACCGGCTCTTCTGCTTCCATATCCACGCCCATAACCTCCGCAATCCTGGGATAAGCCTCCTCATAGGCGCGGATTCCGTCGGCGGGATGAAGATTCAGCGTCGTATGCATTCCCTGCTCCTTCAGCCAGGAAAGAAATCCGGGCGGATCCGGAAACATCTCCCGGTTCCAAGTAAATCCCGTCCAGCCGCTGCCGTATTTTGGATCCACGGATTTCACCAGATGCCAGTCCATGTCAATAACCGCCACAGAAAGAGGAATCCTTTCCTCCTGGAATTTATTCATCAGCTCCTTATAGCTGTCCTCCGTATATTCATAATATCTGCTCCACCAGTTGCCCAGGGCAAAGCGGGGAAGAAGAGGCGTTTTTCCCGTCAGCCTGTAATAATCGGAAAGAGCGTCTTCATAATCCGTCCCGTACATAAACAGATACAAATCACAGATCCCGGGCTTTCTGGGGGCAACCCAGCCATCCTCCGTGAGAACCAGGGAACCGGAATCATCCAGAACAGCGCAGCCCATAATGGACATAATACCGTCCTCCAGCTCGCACGCGCCTTCCACCTCGTCCAGCGTACGGACAGTCCCTTTCAGATTCGCTCTTTTGTCCGTTTCCCCGTATCTCCACACCGAACCGTGGGGGAACAGTCCCCCCTGCCCGTAAGCCATCAGACCGTTTCCGGAAAATTCCTTTCCGTCATAGGTGATCCGCATGCTGTCCGTGAACAGTTCAAAGCCCTCGCCTTTGTCCTTCTTCCGCCAGGACACCGGGGCAAACTCCCTGTTCAGCACCGTCTGCGTGGGCCGGTCCTCAAACACCCCGTCCCCGCTGTACTCCATACGCACCAGCCGCGGAGTGAGAAAGGTAAAGCGGAATTTCTCTCCCAGAAACATATTTTCTTTAAGCCCCAAAGGCTTCGTCTGAAATAAATTTGTCATGGGTATTCTCCTTCCTGATATTTTTGAAATATTCTGTTTCCACTTCTCTTGTATTATCAATATGGGACTGTTATTTGTCAAGTATTCTGTCTTTTTTCTCTCACAGAATTCCTGCGGCCTCTGGTTCGTATAAAAAACCTTTCTTTTACCGTGCGAAAAAATCCTCTCTCATAAGATTGTCCGCCAGCTCCGCAAAGAGAGAATTGGCCCAGGCGAACCAGGAACGGGTGTATTTCTCCGGCTCGTCAGGATGGAAGGACTCGTGCATGTAATTGGTACCAGCGTGAGTTTTGGCCAGCATTTCCAGACAACTGAGAATCTCCTCCCTGTCCGAGGATGTGAGCGCCTGCATGGTGAGCGCAATATGCCATACAAACCCCTCCGGAGTGTGGGGACTGCCGATGCCCTTCGCCTCGCTGCCCTCATAATAATAGGGATTATCCTTCGACAGAATAAATTTTCTCGTATTCCGGTAAACGGGATCTTCCCTGTCACAAAATCCCAGGTGAGGAAGGGACAGGAGGCTGGGGGTGTTGGCGTCGTCCATCAGGTTATAGTTCCCCAGTCCGTCTGTCTCGTAGGCATATATTTTTCCATATTTCGGATGCTCCACAATGGCAAACCGGGAAATTCCTTCCCGGATGATCTCCCGGAGCTTTTCGCATTCTTCCGCGGCAGCCGTATCTCCGTAACATTCCCTGCAGATTTTCGCGGCCCAGCCCAAAGCCTGCACCGCCATCATGTTGGCAGGAACCAGATAACCGTAAATGCAGCTGTCATCCGAGGGGCGGAAGCCGGACCAGGTCATGCCGGTATAGCCCACAGGCGCCCCTTTTCCCTCATGGGAAAGCGTGTCCGACGGCCTGCAGCGGTAACGTCTGAAATAATAATCGGAATTCTCATGGCGCTGCTCCAGAGCGAACACCCTCAGGATCTCTCTGATCATGTTCAGAAAGGTCTCGTCAAAAGCTTCTGTCCTTCCCGTGGTCTTCCAGTAATCGTAAGCCAGATAAAGGGGAGAACACAGGGAATCCACCTCATATTTCCGTTCCCACACATGGGGATTGAGCTTCGTATCGTCCTGATAGCCTCTTCCGTTGGCTGATTCATTGAAGGCATTGGCGTACGGGTCGATGCATACCAGCTCCGCCTGCTTATGAATCACACCTTCCAGAATCTCCTGAAGCTCCGGGTCCTCCGCGGCGTATCTCACATAATGCTTCATCTGGGAAGCAGAATCCCGGAGCCACATGGCGGGAATGTCGCCGGTAATGACAAAATAACCGCCGTCCTCCAGCTGCTTCACTGTAGTTTCTATGGTATTTAAAAAGCACTGTCCCACCAGGGGAGCCAGAGGCTCATAGTGAGTCCGATAATATTCTTCCAGTTCCGATGCTCTCTGTTTTAAAATCTCAGGTATTTTCATCCTCTCACGTCCTCGCATTTTAAAATTTTCAGTTTATTCCTCAGTCAGCCGCAGAATAAAGAACTGACAGACTGCCCATCAGGTTCATCCATTATAACAGATAAATCCGGGAAAGCCCATAGTTTCCTGATAATGATTTTTCTGCGAAAAAAAAGTCCTGAAAAATCAGGACTCTTTAAAAGGTGCCACCCGGATTTGAACCGGGGGTGGAGGTGTTGCAGACCTTTGCCTTACCACTTGGCTATGGCACCATATTTATCTTATTTTGTTCCGCACACCGGAAAAGTGACTCCAAGGGGATTTGAACCCCTGTTACCGCCGTGAAAGGGCGGTGTCTTAACCACTTGACCATGGAGCCGGTTTCTATGAGAGTATATCGGCCTCATGTCCGAACTCCCCCTGTTGGACTCGAACCAACGACACCGCGGTTAACAGCCGCGTGCTCTACCGACTGAGCTAAGGAGGAT
>CANQUG010000131.1 GCA_947626985.1 uncultured Lachnospiraceae bacterium
AGGTAACTATACTATAGAATACCCCAATTAGCAAGACTGGCGGAGAATCTTTAAAAATATATACAACAGATGGAACAGGATATTGCTATTTATTTCCATCCATCCGGGAGATACCGGATGGTCCCCTGGATCATGTCATCCACCAGGGCCCGCACGTCTTCCTCGCTGCATTTTTTACCGGCTACGTTCGGGTCGTTCAGGAAGGCTTTCACCACAAGTTCCTTATTGCAGGTCAGAGCCGCCTCCAGAATATACTCGTGGTTTTCCACATGAGGCATGATCAGTCCTCTGACCTCCTCGTTCAGGCTTCCCGCGAATACGGGACGGATGGAATCTCTGTCAAAAATGGCGTTGGTCTCTACTACGGCGCCGGCCGGCAGGTTGGAAATCTGCAGATTGGTATTGGGAATATTGACGTTGCTCACCATTCTTCCAAGTCCGCACAGAGCCTTGATCAGGAGAATTCCCTCCTCGCCGGTGGGTGAGAGATCCACCTCCTCCTGACCCTCCAGAAGCCTGCGGCTCTTATCCAGACGATCCTGCAGATCTTCTTTTCTCCATTTCACTGTAGTCAGAGCATACTTCCAGCTTTTCACCGTTTCCGGATCCTTCAGATACTCGTTCCCGGGCATGAATTCCGCCAGATGACGGTCCCCGGCCGCGGCGATCATTCCGTAGCGGCGGAACAGGTCAAATTTCACGCGGTGGCTGCAGGCAAAGCAGATATTGGCCCAGTTTCTGTCATTCTCCCAGTAGCCCTCCTCGAAGTGCTGATCGATGTAGTCCCGGTACACCGGAAACAGATCGATTCCCTTGTAGGAAGCATAGTCGAACCAGGTGAAATGATTGATTCCCAGAACATTGACATGAATGTCCTGACGGCGGATATCCGTAAGTCCGAAAGTCTCCTCCGCAATCCCCTTCAGCACCTTCTGAGTTCCGAAAACCTCGTGACAGCATCCGAAGGCCTTGATCCTGGGAAAAACATGATACAATGTCTTCACGCAGAGGCTCATGGGGTTGGTGTAGTTGATTACCCAGGCGTCGGGAGCGTAATCCCGGATGGCTTCGGCGATTTCCACAAACATGGGAATGGTGCGGAGGGCCCGTATCATTCCTCCCGGCCCCGCGGTGTCGCCGACGGACTGCCAGACGCCCAGTCTTTCAGGCATATGTACGTCCACTTCCATCTCGTCGAAGGTTCCCGGCAATATGGAGATCACCACGAAATCGGCCCCTGTCAGAACCGTCTCCAGGCTGCCGCAGGTTTTGTATTCCCATTTTCCCACAGCTTCTTCCCGTTCGCTGACCCGGTTCCCGATGATCTCGTTGGCTTTCGCCGCGCGTTCGTCAATATCATAGAGCCGAATGGTGCCGCTCATGGAGGGCTCCAGAGCCAGATCTGTCATAAATGTCCAGGCCCATCCCCGGGAGCCTCCCCCGATATACGCAATCTGAATGTCCTTTACCTGATCTTCCGAATATCTCATAGCTTTATTGTCTCCTTTTCCAAGTGCTTTACAGTTTGTTCTGAACGGTTCTGAGGGAACTCTGCCGGTGCTTGGCATCCCTGGCCTTCCGTCAGGAACCGCGTCAAACAAAACTTAACACATATCTGACTGATTGCAAATAGAAAAATAATCAAAGTCCGCATATTTTTTCTGTCCCGTCATGTCATGGCAGTACATGCCGAAATGGGCTCCGGTGAAGCCGCGGCAGTGTTCGTCCGTCAAAATTTCCGTATCCAGCACCGCACCCGTGTCTTTCCATTCCTGGCCGTCCAGGGAGTAGAGACATACTGCCCTGTCGCCGTCCGACTCCATGCGCAGCCATATCCGGCAGCCTGCGGGCAAAGGGATCGGCTCAATTTCATCCGTCACTGCCAGCTGATCGCTTTTGACTACTGTGAGCTGTTCTTTGCCGTCATCATCTGCCGTTTTTCCGAAAAGATAAAAATTGGCCGCGTCATACATATACGCCAGTCCCGCCAGCTGCTCCGGACAGGAGGGCAGAAACTCCATGCAGGTTTCCGCCCATGCATGGTATTCGCTTTGGCGTACCGCGACCAGGCTCACGTGATGGAGAGAATTCAGAGATTCCTGCCCGTACAGCCGCAGCCAGCCCTTTCTGGATGTTAATGACGCGCAGTTTTCCAGCGGTACTCTTGGACAGGAATAGCGTACCTGCAGATTTTCACTGTCAAAATCATCTCTGACGGCCGGGGATGATAAGGAACATTCCTCCATTCCTTTCGGGCTTTCCGCCGTATTTTTCGCAGTACGGCCTCCGCCGCACAGCCGCAGCCAACCCTCGTCGTTCCAGAATACCTTCTGAATGGCTGTTTCCCTTCCAAGAAGGCATTTTTTCTGTCCGTGAGGCGGCCTTGCGCAAAGGTGCACCAGATACCACTCGCCGTTTTGGGTCCGGACCAGATCCCCGTGCCCGGCCTTCTGGAGCTTCGTCATGTTGTTTCCGTCCGATGTGAGAACCGGATTGTCCGGGTCCGTTTCATAAGGACCCCAGACGGAGCGGGATCTGGCCATGGAAACGCAATGGCCGTAGCCTGTGCCGCCTTCCGCCACCAGACAGTAATACCATTCCCCGATGTGATAAATATGGGGACCTTCCGTAAATCCGATCCCTGTTCCGGGGAACACGTTTTTCACTTCTCCTGTCAGTTTTCCGGCAGCGGGATCAAACTCCTGAACCAGAACTCCCTTAAATCCGTTGCGCATGTTTACAAGATATTTTCTGCCGTCCCTGTCATGGAGCATGGACGGGTCAAACCCCGTGCTGTTCAGGTATACCGGCTCCGACCAGGGACCGCGGATATCCTCCGCCCACACCACATAGTTGTGGTTGTTGTAATAGCGGCCCTTCTTGGTCTTTACATCCGTGTATACCAGATAAAACCGCTTCCCGTCATAGCTGATGTCCGGAGCCCAGATTCCGCCGGAGGTGGGATCTCCCAGCATATTCAGCTGCGTAAGCCTGTTCAGGGGCGAGGGCAGCTGTTCCCAGCAGGCCAGATCTCTGGAATGCCAGAGCCGGACGCCCGGCCACCATTCGAAGGTGGACGTGGCAATATAATAATCTTCTCCCACCCGGATAATGCTGGGATCCGGGCAGAAGCCTTTCAGAATCGGATTGCAGATCATGTTGTACCTCCACTGATCTCTGCTTTTCGTGAAATGGTGAAATCCCGGGAAAGCTTAATATGGCAGAGGATGGATATTTTCCCAGATGACCTTCCACTTCCCGTTTTCGGGAAAGCCCGGCAGCTCCCCGGGGCATCCCCGGTATCCCGCCGTCATCATGGCCGCGGCAAGGAGCAGAGAGCCGTTTCCCGGGAGATAGAGGGGCAGATCCGACCGCATCCTCTGATAATTGTTTCCGCTGGCTACATAAGAATTTTTGGGCGTGTCTTTGAGCAGAATTTCAATGGCTGTTTCCGCGTCGCCCAGACGCACGGCGGTCATGGCCAGCATGGCGAAATCCCACCCCCACATGGTGGAGTAGTCCCAGCATTCCATAACCTTTTGCAGCGTAGCCCGCATTTTTTCCGGTTCGATACGTTTGCCCGGAAGCAGACCGAAGGCCGCCGTCATGGAGGGGTGATCCTTATTAAATTTCGTGAAGGTTTCGGGACAGGTTTCGCAGGCCAGATACAGGCCGTCTTTTTCCGGAGCCGGGGCCATATGTTCCCCCACCTCCCGCCAGTTTTCTCCGTCTTTTCCAAGAAGCTCCGCCCAGTTGGCAGCAATGCCCAGGGAAAAGGCCCAGTATTCCAGTTCGTACGTGGGATTTTTTGTAATCCGGGGGTCGTGTTCCTCCTGGGACGGGATCAGCGGCGCGGGAAGATCATAACAGCCCGTTTCTTCGTTGTATGACGCAAAATCGCACATGAACTGAGCCGTTTCCCGGATCACGTCCCAGAACTCCAGAAGCAGGGATTTTTCTCCTGTCGTCTCATAGACCAGATCCAGCATCCACAGAATATGGGGCTGCTGCCAGATCAGGAGGGTGGCGATGGAGGAGGGGCTGTCGATTCCACGGGAATCCACCATTTTGGGCCATCTCGCCCCTTTGTAGCCGTTGCAGGCCGCATTGTCCCGGGCTTCCTGCAGATGATCTTTATACCATCCGAGGCTGTTTTTCAGGCATTCTCCTCTGTTCCAGAGGGGAGCCCATCCGCAGTGCCAGGGATACATCTCCAGATGGAATTTTCCGTACCAGCTATTGCAGGTCAGTCCCGTCTCCTGAGGAGGAACGGAACCCAGGGACTGAATTGCCAGAAGATACTCTGAGAGCACGATTCTCCGTTCCAGCTCCGGGGCCCGGGGATCCTCCGACTCATGCAGATCGATCATTCCGCAGGTGTCCCAGAACGATTTCCATTTCCTGCCGCTGTCGTCTTTTGCCTCCCGGAAATCCATATCTGCGGTTTCCTCATCCGGGGAAAAAGCCAGTGTAATATTCAGTACATCTTCCTCCGGGTGAATTTCCCACTGGTGCCGTCCTTTTTGGATGAGTTTGACGGGTTCTTCCCATTTCATCCGTACCCGGTAGGAGTCCCGGTCAAGGGTTCTGGAAAATACAGCTTCGTTCTCAGAGCAGCACATCCGCGTATCATGCCACAGCTCATGCTCCCAGTCCGAGGCGCTGATCTCCTTGCTCCCGTAGGGAAAAGCCAGCAGCATACTCAGTTTTCCTTCCTTTAATGCCCGAGACCGCAGGGACACTCCCAGGACATCAGCGGAACCTGCGCAGACAGTTTCCACATCCACGGAATATCCGCAGATGGTAAAATGGCTTTCCAGTATCCCGGAATCCAGATGAAGGGTCTGTTCCGGCTCCTCCACGAGGGAGGGCGGAATCTCTTCTCCCTCCCACAGAAAGCCCAGCCTGGCCAGATTCAGTCTGTGGGGGTTCTCCCGCAGCCAGTGATAGATGGTTTCGTTTCCCGGCTGCACTTCCGACGCGTAGTAAACGGTCCCTCTCACGCTGTCATAAGGAGTCTTTTTTACATCCTCCGGCCGATACCAGATATTCCGATCTTCTCCCGCCGGAGCGCTGTGCCATCCCCACTGGCTCATGGTGCACAGCGGCACGCACAGTTCCTTCTGCTCCCGATAAAAGGTCTGGAGTCCGGTGATATCCGCCGTAAAGGCAAATTCCCCGTTCCCTGTGGTCAGGGGACTCTCCGCCGCCCAGGAGGTCAGATGAGGGTTATTTCTCTCCAGAAGTTTTTTTCTGTCTATCATTGCTTATTTCTCCCCTGCAGACCGCAGCGTCTGCTCCCGCGCTTTTTGCCGCATGTCAGCTGCAGCGTCTGCCTTCATCGTCGTTTATCCCTTCACGCTTCCCGCGGTAACGCCGTCCATCAGGTAGCGGTTAAAGAACAGGAACAGCAGGAACACCGGAATCAGGGACAGCGTGGACATGGCAAACATCGGTCCGAAGTTGGTTCCCTGAACGTCTGCGAAATTCTTGATGGCAAAGGATACCGTATAGAGTCCCGGCTTCGTCAGGTAGAGCAATGGTCCCATATAATCATCCCACACCCAGTAGAACTGAATGACGATCGTAGTGATAATGGACGGTCCCAGCAGGGGCAGAATGATTCTCGAAAAAATCTGATACCGGTTGCAGCCATCGATCATGGCCGCCTCATCCAGCTCCTTCGGGAGCCCCTTGATAAACTGCATCATCATATAAATAAAGAAGGGAACTCCCAGGAATTTCGGCAGGATCATGGGTACAAAGGTGCCTACCATATGCAGATTGTTCCAGATAATATACTGGGGAATCATCAAAACCTGGGATGGCAGAAGCATGGTCATGATCATGCAGGTGAACCAGATTTTTCTGCCCTTAAACTTGATTCTCGCCAGGGCATAGGACACCATCGCGGCGCTGATGACGGTTCCGATGGTAGCCAGGACGGAAATGATCAGGGAATTCTGGAAATAGGTGGAAAAGGAATACTGCCCCGCGCCCTTCCAGCCGTTGGGATAGTTTTCCCACACCCATGTGGAGGGAAGGAAGGGAGCGTTGTTTCCAAGAATCTCACTCTTCATCTTAAAGGAGCTCAGCACCATCCAGATCACGGGATAGATCATAAGCAGACCGAATAAAACAACAAAAATGTGGTAGATAACGGTTATGACTCTTCGTTTCGTCTTCATTGCGCAGCCTCCTTAATCGTCTGACTCATAGAATACCCAGTTGTTGGACGTCTTGAAAATAATACCGGTAATCGCTGCCATGATCAGCAGGATGATCCAGGACGCCGCGCAGGCATATCCCATATGTCCGTAATCGAAGCCTTCCGTGAAGATGAACAGAGAGACATATTCCGTGGCATGGTTGGGACCGCCGTTGGTGATGATCTGCGCCTGCGTAAAGGTCATGAACCCGGAGATCAGCTGCATCAGCAGGTTGAACAGGATGATCGGAGACAGGCAGGGAAGGGTGATGCTGAAGAACTTCTTGATGGAGCCGGCGCCGTCGATGGACGCGGCTTCGTAATAGTCCAGGGGAATCTGCTTCAGACCCGAGGCGAAGATCAGCATGGAGGAACCGAACTGCCATGCGTTGCAGAGCACCAGGGGAAGGAAGGCCCAGGCCGTGCTTCCGAAAAAGTTGAACCCGTTGGCTCCCATGGCCTTGATCATGTTTACGATAGGACCGCGGCTTCCGAAAAGCTGTTTCCATACCAGAGCCACCGCCACGGAACCGCCGATCAGGGACGGAATGTAATAAACGGCGCGGTACACGCCCTGCAGCCGGGTGGGCTTGGTCAGAAGCATGGCGATGAACAGGGCAAAAATTAATTTCAGCGGAACGCCGATGGCGACATACTGCAGGGTCACCAGAATGGAATGCCCGAACACGGCGTCCTTAAACAGGTTCAGATAATTGGCAAGTCCTACCGGAACGGGATTTCCGCCTATTTTATAGTTGCAGAAGGAATAGTACAGAGAAAGTGCCATCGGAATCAGTGTCAGGCAGCAGAAACCTATGATAAACGGGGCGGCAAAAATATATCCCACGGTATTGTCGTTGTTCAGAAAGGCTTTCAGCTTACTTTTTTCGTTA
>CANQUG010000132.1 GCA_947626985.1 uncultured Lachnospiraceae bacterium
GAGCTTCAGGAGGAAGTAGCGAAGCTCAAGGAAGAAGTAAAGGAGCTTCGGGAAGACATGACGGAGCTTCAGGAGGAAGTAGCGAAGCTCAAGGAAGAAGTAAAGGAGCTTCGGGAGGACATGACAGAGCTTCAGGGAGAAGTAGCGAAACTTCAGGAAGAAGTGAAGGAGCTTCGGGAAGACGTAACAAAACTTCAGGTGGAAGTGAGGGAAATTAAGGTGACGCTTGAGAATGAGACGAACTGGCAGATACGCATTGTAGCGGAAGGGCATCGGGATGTAATCAGGAAATTGAATGAAGCTTTAAAGGTAGAAGAGGAAAAAGAAATCCTGATGTTGAGAGTCAGCCGTCTGGAAACAGATGTCAGGAGAATGAAATCAAAAACGGAGCAGCAGGTGTTTCTGTGACTTCATATACAAAAGAAAACACGGAGCTTTTTATAAAGCTTTGAACATAAACGGCCCCTTCCGGTGAGATGGAAGGGGCCTTGATTTTTTAGAAAAATCTGTCCGATATATTGGAATTCCCGAAGCGGAAGCTCTGTCAGGAAAGCGGTTCTGTGTCCTCCCTCTCCATAATCGCAAAGGGAACGAAGGCTGCTTCCGGATTCTGGTTCTGCTTCCGGTATTCCTGCGGAGACATTTTATAGGTGCTGCGGAAGACTCTGGAGAAATGATCCGCGGAATTATAGCCGATCTGCTCCGCGATCTCACTGATCTTCAGGCTGGTGTTAATCAGGTAATCCGTGGCGTCCGCCAGGCGGAGCCGCTTGATCAGCTCCGTAAAGGTGTACCCTGTGTTCTGCTTGATCAGCGTGCACAGATGAGGCTCGCTGTAGTGAAACAGCTCCGCCAGGGAGGACAGGGTGAGAGTCTGATAATTATGCTGAATATACTGGAGCACCAGAGAAAAATCCGTGCCCATCTGATAATTATAAAACTGGATGGTCTCGCTGTAATTCCTCAGCACCGCCGTGAAAAACAGATTGACGCTGCTGATGCAGCAGCTGTTGCTGTACATGTCGTTTCTGCTGGATTCGATCATCATCATGTGGACGCAGCGCTTGAGGCTGGGATTGTTTTTGGTAAAAAAGAGCAGATAATTGGAATGCTCCTTCCCCTGGAGGATCGTGCGGAAAAAATAGGACAGCAGATCCTTGCGGGACATGAGGGAAAAGAAAACGGTATCAAAGGTGCTCTGCCGGATGCAGATCGTGAACACGGTGGAATCGTCCTCAATGAGAAAATCGTGCCGCGAAGAAGGGGCGATGATGCAGATCTCGCCTTCTCCCATAATCCGTTCTTCCTTTTCAAAAATGAACTTCCCCCGGCCGGATACCACATAATTTACCTCAAAATAGTTATGACGGTGAAGATGCGGCCTGGTGTACCGCGGATGGCGGATCACATAAACGTCCCGCGTATTGGGAATCATATCCGATTCCAGGACAGTGGGGCTGATCCTGGAGGAAATATAGGGAGAGACATTCAGAGGAAGGCTGTCCACCAGCCGGTCAAACTCCTCATCGCTGAGGATGGGGGAATTATCTGTGATTTCAGGAAACACAACATTTTCATGCAAAAGATTTTTACGATAAAGATACTCGCACATTTCCGGAAACTGCATGCGGCGGCCAGTGCGTTCGTAAAAGGATTTCATGTGAGCCTGAAATTCACCATACGTAATGTAGTAGGCCATAGCTTACTCCTTTCATTTTGTGCGGATGCGTATAAAATTATCGCGTGAGGGGGGAATGTCTGCGGGTAAAGAAAGCTCCCGGAGTTCTGCCTGTTTTCGCATCGTCTGCAGGTAAGGAAGAGCCGCGGATTTCGGGAAATATCCGGTGCGTGAGGTCTGAATCTGTCCTGCGGCCGTTCCTGACTGAAAAAAGAACATTTAATTTGGACTCAGTATATCAGAATTTGGAACGGGTGGCAAGGAGAAAAGAAAAAAGAGAAATAATATGAAAAAAAGTCGGAATACAGCGAAAATCCTACATTGAAAAAAATGCCGGAGGGAAGTAAGATATTACCATGGACAGAAAGATGAACAGGCGGGGAAGCATGCCTGTTTTATCGGAATTTTTGCAGAAGAACGAGTAAAGGAGCGCGCCATGAAGATTAAGGATGTAAAACTTAACGGAATCAAAAATCCTGTCGGTTTTGCCTGCGGGCAGCTCAGCTGCTCCTGGACGGTCTGTGAAACAGAAAGCAGGGTTCAGGAGAACGCGGTCATCGAAGTCAGCTTAAAGGAGGATCTTTCCGAGATTTTATACAAAAAGGAAGGAAAGGATCTGAATCAGGCCGGAGAGACTCTGGAGTTCCCTCTGTCCCCCGGTACCGTGTACTATTATCGGATCACTGTGACAGGAAACGGAGGAGACAGAGGCGTCAGCGACGTGAACTTCTTTGAGACCGGAAAAATGGGGGAACCGTGGGAGGCGAAATGGATCGCCGCTGCAAAGGAGGATTCCTTCCATCCGGTTTTCAGGAAATCCTTCTCTGTATCCGGAGAGCTGAAAAAAGCACGTCTTTATGTATGCGGGGCAGGTATGTTTGAGGCATATCTCAATGGAGAAAAGCTGGGAGAAGAATATCTGACTCCTTATCTGAACAATTATGAAACCTTTATGCAGGTGATGACGTTTCCGGCGGAGAATGCCATAAAAGAGGACGGAGAGGAAAATACCCTGGAAATCCTTGTGGGAAAAGGCTGGTATATGGGCGTATTCGGCCTGGAGCTGAAGGACAATAATTTTGGAAACCGTATGGCGGCTATCGCGGAGCTCCATCTGGAGTACGAAGACGGCCGCAGGGAAGTGATCGCCACAGACGATACCTGGCAGTACTGCGGGTCCGATATTGAGGACTCCGGGATTTATCTGGGAGAAATCCTGAACCGTCAGTTATGGACAGGCAGGGAAAATCCTCTGAGGTCCGCGGTGGTTCTCGAGGAGCCGGAGAAGGAGGAGGGAACCCGCTGCCTGAATACCGCTCATCTGGAGGATCGGGTAAGCCTTCCGGTGCTTGCCGCAGAGCAGATGCCGGTGAAGGAAGTGATTCATACGCCGGCCGGCGAAACGGTCCTTGATATGGGACAGAATTTCGCGGGCTTTGTACAGTTCGAAGCGGATTTCCCCGCAGGGACGAAGGTGGTTCTGGATTTCGGCGAGATCCTTCAGCAGGGAAATTTCTATAACGGAAATTACAGGGACGCGAAATCTCAGTTTGTCTATGTGTCCGATGGAAGGAAAGAAACGGTGCGGCCTCATTTTACTTTCTTCGGGTTCCGCTATGTGAGAGTGACTGGATGGCCGGGAGAGGTGAAGCCGGAAAAATTCCTGGGACAGGTCCTTTATTCGGATATTACCAGAACGGGCTATATCAAAACTTCCGATGAAAAGATCAATCGCCTTTATGAAAATACGGTGTGGGGACTGAAATCCAACTTTATCGACATCCCCACGGACTGTCCTCAGAGAAGCGAGAGGCTGGGCTGGACCGGCGACGCCCAGGTGTTTGCCCCCACAGCCTGCTATCACATGGATACCCGTGCCTTTTTCCGGAAATTTCTCCGGGATCTGCGGGACGAGCAGAAGCTTCTGGGCGGCGTGGTTCCCAATTTCCTTCCAAATTTCGGACACCCGAAGGACGGGGGCAGCGTGTGGGGGGATATCGCCGCCTTCCTTCCGGATACTCTGTATACCTATTATGGAAACCTGAAGGAAATGGAGGAGTTCTATCCTCTCATGAAGGACTGGGTGGATTATATCGACCGGGAGGACGAGGCGAGAGGCGGCCGACAGTATCTTTTTAACTTCGGGGACACCTTCGGCGACTGGCTGGCTCTGGACGGTCCTACCCCTGTCAGCTTTAAGGGAAGTACGGACGATTCCTATATTTCCTCTCTTTATTATTACCGTTCTCTGCAGATCGTGAGGAAGACGGCGGAGCGGCTGAACAAGGCGGAGGATGCGGCTCATTATCTGGAACTGGAGGGAAAAGTAAGGAACGCCATTATGGACGAATTCTTTACTCCCAACGGCAGGCTGTCCATCGATACGCAGGCGGCATATGTGATCGCCCTGAAGTTCGGCGTATATCGGGATCGTGAGCGCATCATAAAACAGTTTAAAACCCGTCTGCAGAGGGATATGTACCAGATCAAATGCGGCTTCGTAGGAGCGCCCCTCCTGTGCACGGTTCTGGCGGAAGCGGGCCTGTTTGAACTGGCCTACGATTTCCTCCTGAAGGAGGGCTTCCCCAGCTGGCTGTACAGTGTGAATCTGGGGGCCACCACCATCTGGGAGAGATGGAATTCCGTAGGTCCGGACGGCACCATCAGCGACACGGGCATGAATTCCCTGAACCATTATGCCTACGGCTCCGTGATGGAATTTGTATATGCCTATGCGGCGGGAATCCGGCCGCTGGAACCGGGCTTTCGGAAGGCTGTTATCGCGCCTCATCCGGATGTGCGCCTGAACCGCGTGGAGTGTACCTACCACTCGGTGAACGGAACCTATGTGAGCAGCTGGCGGCTGCTGGGGGACGGCACCATGAAGGTCCATGTGGAGATTCCCTTTAATTGTGAGGCCAGAGTGGAGCTTCCCGGTTATCCGGAGAAGGAAATGTTTCTTCCTGCCGGGAGCTATGAGTTTGTATATATTCCCGAGAAAGACTTCCGCAAACCCTACTGCAAAGACACCACCCTTGCCAGACTTTCCAGAGATCCTCAGGCGATGGGCATTCTTGGAAAATATACTCCGGTGCTGGCGGGAATCGCGGCTTCCGGGGACCCGGAGATGGGCTCCAATTCTCTGGAGGATATGCTGGGCAAAGGATTCCTTCCCTTCGACCCGGAGCAGCTGAAAAAGGCCATTTCCGAGATAGAGAATATTGTTGTGATTTGATGAGTACAGAGGAAAATGATGAAATTTCATAAAGGAGAAAAAGTACCATGATAAATTTAAAAGCAAATCCATTTTTCCTGGACGACGAAAAAATCAAATGGGTGGAGGATACCCTGGCGTCCATGGATCTTGAAGAAAAGGTGGGTCAGATGTTCTGCCCCATCGGCGGAAACACCGAGGAGGGATTCTTAAAGAGCTTTATTGAGGAATTCCATCCCGGCGCCATGCTGTACCGTCCCATGCCCGCGGCGGAGGTTCAGAGAACCCACGGCTTTCTCCAGAAAACGTCCCGGATCCCGCTTTTGTTCGGAGCAAACCTGGAATCCGGCGGAAACGGTATCTGCGCGGACGGAACTTATTTTTCCAGGCCCATGGGCGTGGCTGCCACGGATAATCCCGTGAATGCCTACCGTTTGGGGGCCGTCTCCGGCAAAGAGGCTCAGGCTGTGGGCTGCAACTGGGCCTTTGCTCCCATCTGCGACCTGGATATGAATTTCCGGAACCCCATCACCAATGTGCGTACCTTCGGAAGCAAACAGGAACGGGTGATCCGCTTTGTGAAGGAACAGCTGAAGGGCCTGAAGGAATACGGCGTGGCCGCGGCTGTGAAGCACTTCCCGGGGGACGGCGTGGACGAGAGAGACCAGCACCTGGTAGCTTCCGTGAACAGTCTGTCCGTGGAGGAGTATGACGCTACCTACGGCCAGATCTGGCAGGAGGTAGTGAATGCGGGAGCGCTGTCCATCATGGTAGGGCATATTCTTCAGCCAGCTTACAGCAAATTCTTTAACCCGGAGCTGAAGGACGAGGAGATTCTTCCCGCCACTCTTTCCAGAGAAATCCTTCAGGGACTTCTTCGCGGCAAACTTGGCTTCAACGGAATGATCGTGACAGACGCGACGCCCATGATCGGGTTTAATACCTTTATGCCCAGGCATCAGGCTGTTCCCGCCTCCATTGCCGCCGGCTGCGATATGATCCTCTTTAATAAGGATATCCGGGAGGATTATCAGGCGGTGCGTGACGCCATTGCGGACGGAACTCTGACCATGGAACGGGTGGACGAGGCTGTAACAAGAATTCTGGCCATGAAGGCCGCTATGGATCTGCCGAAGGCGAAGGCGGAGGGCACGCTGGTACCGGGCCCCGAGGCTCTGACTGCAGTGTCCTGCGAAGAACATCTGGCATGGGCGAAGGAATGCGCAGACCAGAGCGTAACCCTGGTAAAGGATACTCAGAATCTTCTGCCTATTTCTCCGGAAAAATATAAGAGAATCCGTCTCTATCTCCTGGAGGACCGCATCGGCGGAGGCTTCAAGGACGGTGAGGGCGCCATCGGCACGGTGAAGGAGCGCCTGGAGAAGGAAGGCTTCGAGGTGACCCTGTTTGATTACGCCAGACCTGATTTCTTCGAAATGTTTGAAGGCGGCGTGGCGGACATTAAGAGCAAATTTGATCTGGCCGTTTATGTGGCCTGCCTGGATACCGCCAGCAATCAGTCTGTGAGAAGGATCGACTGGGTGCATCTGATGGCTGCGGACGCGCCCTGGTTTGTCAATGAGGTTCCGGCCATGTTTATCTCTATCGCCAATCCTTATCACCTTCTGGACGCGCCTATGGTGAGGACCTTTATCAATGCCTATACGCCCAGCGACGCGGTGGTGGAGCAGGTGATCGAGAAGATCATGGGAAGATCGGAATTCAAAGGCGTGAATCCTGTGGATCCCTTCTGCAATGTGTGGGGAGCAAAATTCTAGGCTGTGATTCGCGCATTAACGGATCAGTCATACAGAAAATACGGGAAACCGGGCGGAACAGACCGGTGAAAAAATAAAAAAGTTTAATTTAAAAATTTTCTCCTGTGCGGAAAGATTCCTTTGGGAATTTTAACGCACAGGAGATTTTTTTATGCTTCGGGGAAATAAGTGAAAAAATGAATAAATATATACAATATGGGAATCACTTTCAGAGTGATAAAATATGATATAATGAGTCAGGTATTTTACAGAGGGATCCGGGGAAAATATAATATTTTATTTACCTGGAGTATCTTACTCTACG
>CANQUG010000133.1 GCA_947626985.1 uncultured Lachnospiraceae bacterium
ATAAGAAAATGCTATAGTAGTCTGGTACATCAAGGGGAGCTGAAGGATTTGGCTGAGAGGAGGCTGTACCGCCTCGACCCGGAACCTGATTTGGATAATGCCAACGTAGGGAAAAAACGTGAACCACGGGTATGCCCTTTCGGCATACCCATATTTTTTGCCCGCGGAAACATGGCCGCGGGGCAGACAGGACCTCTCCGGGATTTTCGTCACAGGGCGGCAGTCCGGTCCGCCGTCCCCGCGCTTCCCATATTTATCAGCAGCAGACTGGGGGCACCACTTTCTGCTGCCTCTGAGCAATATCCATAAAGGAGGAATTCACTATGGAATCAGTAATGACAAATGCCTCTCAGGGCACAGGCGCCGTATCTGAAAGCTATACGACTCAGATGGATGCGGCGAGAAAAGGAATCGTAACACCACAGATCAAAACGGTAGCCGAGAAGGAACATATGCCCGTGTCCAATCTCATGAAGCTTGTGGCGGAAGGCAAGGTGGCTATCCCCGCCAATAAACATCACACCTGTCTGAACGCCGAGGGAATCGGAAGCATGCTCCGCACGAAAATCAACGTCAACCTGGGAGTCTCCAGAGACTGCAAGGATTATTCCATTGAGATGCAGAAGGTCATGAGCGCTGTAAATCTGGGAGCGGAGGCCATCATGGACCTCTCCAGCCACGGCAACACCCAGCCCTTCCGTCAGAAGCTTACCGGCGAGTGCCCGGCCATGATCGGAACCGTTCCGGTTTATGACAGCGTCATTCATTATCAGCGGGATCTGGCGACCCTCACTGCAAAAGATTTCGTGGATGTGGTGCGGCTTCACGCGGAGGACGGGGTGGATTTTGTCACTCTGCACTGCGGCATCACCAGAAAAACCATCGAGCAGATTAAAAAGCATAAAAGAAAAATGAATATCGTAAGCCGCGGAGGAAGTCTGGTATTCGCCTGGATGAGCATGACGGGGGAAGAAAACCCCTTCTATGAATATTTTGACGAGATCCTGGATATCTGCGAAGAGCACGACGTGACCATCTCTCTGGGCGACGCCTGCCGGCCAGGCTGTCTGGCGGACGCCACGGATGTGTGCCAGATCGAAGAGCTGGTCCGCCTGGGCGAGCTGACGAAACGCGCCTGGGATCACAATGTGCAGGTGATGGTGGAAGGACCGGGACATGTGCCGCTGGATCAGGTGGCGGCCAATATGGAGGTTCAGAAGAGCATCTGTATGGGCGCTCCCTTCTATGTGCTGGGGCCCCTTGTAACGGACATCGCCCCCGGCTACGATCACATCACTGCCGCCATCGGAGGAGCCGTAGCCGCCATGAGCGGAGCCGCCTTCCTCTGCTACGTGACTCCCGCGGAGCATCTGGCGCTTCCCAACGTGGAGGATGTGAAGCAGGGCATCATAGCGTCGAAGATCGCTGCCCACGCCGCGGACATCGCCAAAGGCATCCCCGGAGCCAGAGATCTGGACGACAGGATGGCTGACGCGAGGCGGGCCCTGGACTGGGAGGCACAGTTCGCCTGCGCCCTGGATCCGGACACGGCAAGAGCCATCCGCAATGACCGTCTGCCGGAGGACGACCACAGCGATACCTGCAGTATGTGCGGCAAGTTCTGCGCCGTGCGGAGCATGAACAAGGCCCTGGCAGGAGAGTACATCGATATTCTGTAACGAGTGTTCTCATCCGCGAGTCCGCACGGGCATTCCGGCGAGAGAATACATTTGATATTCTGTAATGACAGGATAGACTCATTTGCCCGGCGGAGGCTGTGTTCACCGCCGGGATATTTTTCGAAGATTCCTTCCGCAGTATATGGAGACAGGGCGCCGGGTCCCTGACACAGACTGCGGCGGGAAACTTCGGATGATCAGATTTCCCAGTTTTTGCTGGACGGATTTTTTATCACCAGTTCCGGGCTCTTGGCGCTTACCTTGGTATTGGCGGGAATGGACTCCGTGATGAAGGTATTGCCGCCGATGATGGTATTTTCTCCGATCACTGTTTCTCCGCCCAGTACCGAGGAATTGGAATAGATGGTCACGTGATCCCGGATGGTGGGATGGCGCTTTACGTTCGCCAGCTGCTGTCCCAGCCTGGTGGACAGTGCTCCCAGAGTCACGCCCTGGTACAGTTTTACATTATTTCCGATCTCCGTAGTCTCACCGATGACCACTCCCGTTCCGTGGTCGATGAAGAAATACTCTCCGATGGACGCTCCGGGATTGATGTCGATTCCCGTCCGGCTGTGGGCATGCTCCGTCATGATCCTGGGAATATGAGGCACGTGTTCCAGATACAGGATATGGGCCAGCCGGTACACATAGATGGCAAACACTCCCGGGTAGGACACGATGATCTCCTCCTTGCTCCTGGCAGCAGGGTCCCCGTCGAAGCCCGCCTGCACATCTTTCAAAAGCAGCTCCTGAACCTGAGGCAGCTTCTCAAAAAATTCCGAACAGATCCTTTCCGCCTCCTCGGGGGCGCTGCACGGCTCTTCCCCGCAGAGAAGGGCAATCCCGATCTGTTCCTTCAGCCGGTCGTACAGACTGTTCAGTCTGGAACCCACATAATGTTCCGGAAACATTCTGGCTGCGGAATCCTCCCCGAAGTACCCCGGAAAGATCACCGGGCGCAGCTCCTTCACGATCTGAATGATCACTGCCTCATCCGGCAGTCTCCTCTCCTTCCCGGGCATCAGCAGTTCTTCCCGCCGGTAATTCTCCGTAAGCTTCTCCACAGCTGTCAGTATCGCTGTCTTCTTATCGCTCATAATTGTCTCCTTTATGGTTGTCTGTCACAGGAAATCAGGGATTTTCATAAAATCACGATTTCTCACAAATGCCTGTCGTATTATCATATTACACCGGAAATTTTTCGTCAATAAGGCAGCTGGAAAATCTGAAAAAACAATTGACCTTTTTCCCGGAAACGGATATAATACTAATCAGCGTGTTGCATCCCTTGGCGGGTGCTCTGCGCTTTTCCGGCAGTTCTCTGACAGGCTGCAGAAAACGGAAAGGGAGAGTTATCGAAGTGGTCATAACGAGCCGCACTCGAAATGCGGTCGTCCGTTCCGGGCGCGTGGGTTCGAATCCCACACTCTCCGTTTAAACCCGGCGTTTACGCCGGGTTTGGTATCATGGAAATCAATAAAAGTAAATCTTAAAAATCAGCTGCCTGATTCAGTGCTTTTCTTTTGGTCAATGGAGGATGGTATTACGCATATAATTCCTTCCATTGGCTTTTTTATTTTAACCGGGCGGCCGCGCGTATATATCATTTTTGCTCTGTTTTAAAGAATCATAAATCGGAAAGCTTGTCCGGATGGGGCTGGTGAAGCATTCCCTTGTATCTGTTTCAAAACATCATAAAATCGGAAAGGGGCTGGAAAGATGTACCCGGAAATCTATCAATGTCTTGCAGACAGGGGACAGGTAAAATCAGCGGCTGTTCTTACGGGGATTCATGCCGGAGCGCGCTGCATGGTATCTGATAACGGTGAAATTCTCTGCCGGGAATCGGGTGTGGACTGGGCTCCGTATCTGTCCCGGATCATGGAAGCGAAGGAGACGAAAGTGCTCGCCGGGGACGGGCAGGAGATCCTGGTGGAGCTGTTTCTGAGCACGCCCCGTCTGGTCATCCTGGGAGGCGGCCATGTGGCGTTGGCGGCGGCCCGTCTGGGCAGAATGCTGGGCTTTCATGTGACGGTGATGGACGACAGGGAGGAGTTTGTCTCCCCCGCCCGTTTTTCTGACGCAGATGAGCTGATCTGCGGAGATTTCAGTGAAATTCCGGAAAAAATTCCGGTCCGGGAAAATACGTATTATGTGGTTCTTACCCGCGGACATGCCGCGGATGCGGAATGCGTGCGGCACATTCTGAAACGCCCTTACAGATATCTGGGAATGATCGGCAGCAGGAGAAAAGTGAAGCTTACCTGGGACATGCTGTTAAAAGAAGGGTATACGCAGGAGCAGCTGGATTCGGTTTACGCGCCTGTGGGACTGTCCATCGGCAGCCAGACGCCTGAGGAGATCGGGGTGAGTATTCTTGCCCAGATCATTCAGGTGAAAAATTCCGGTTTCAGCGCGTACGCGGATCCGGAAGTGGCCGGGGCCGTGCTGGCAGGACATTCCGGCGTTATGATGACTATTATAAAAAAATCCGGTTCCTCTCCCAGAGGAGTGGGGAGCAAAATGTTCCTTGACGAAAGGGGAAAGGCCTATGGAAGCATCGGCGGGGGCGGCGTGGAATATGCGTCCCTGAAACATGCGCTCCTGACGGAGGAAGCGGAGGTGAAAAGCTTCAGTCTTTCCGGAGAGGACGCCGCGGGAGAAGGAATGATCTGCGGGGGAAAAGTGGAGGTATTTTTTGAGCCGGTGGGGAAATTTGCAGAGAACACGGATTCAGGGGAAAAAGTACTTGCATAATATAGTCGAAATAAGGTATAGTGATGTAAAGAGGTATTGCAAAGGGAGGAACCAAAGGAGGAATTAAGATGAAAAAATGCAGGCTGATTCTTTTGCTGATGGGATTGATGCTTTTTATACCCGGCTGTGGAATTGAGAACGGAGGAGAGGACGCCACGGTTGTGGTGATTCACGCTACGCCGACGCCCACGCCTACCCCCACACCGGAAGTGACGCCTACGCCGGAAGCGACGCCTACGCCGGCTCCTGTGATCGAGCAGACAGCCAGCGGTGTAAATATTGAGAAGAAAGACGGAACCTATACTGCCACGGCACCCTTAAATCTTCGTTCGGACTGCAGCGCGGACGCGCAGCTGATTACCAGCGTTGCTGTTGGCACGGTGCTTCAGAGTACCGGCGTCAGCGATAACGGATGGGTGGAGATCAATTATAACGGGCAGGTATGTTATGCAAGCGGCGATTATCTTGCAGCTGCGGAGGCTGCTCCTTCGGAGGAGACGCCGGCACAGTAACGGCCCTGAAGATGAAGCATAAAAATCAGTAAAAAAGAACCGGATGACAGAAAGGCTGAGATGAAAATCTCAGTCTTTCTTTTAAAAACAGGATATTTATTACGGAATACAAAATGTATAAAAATAAAAATCCACAGAAGCGCAGCATTCATAGAAATTCAAAATCTATAGAAGCGTAAATAAGTTTTTTCGGTCGAACGGTCAATATAGAACATTCAATACAGAACGTTCAATACGGGAGAGCGCAGAAATATCAGAAATATAAAAAATATGAGAAATATCAGAACTATACGGAGGAAGGAAATGATACAGGATTACAGAACTTCAGCGGGGACAGAGTTCACCCCGGAGAATCCGGGCACGGCGCCGGAAAAAACGGACCTCCACCTTCATCTGGACGGATCTCTTTCGCCGGAAATCGCGGACCGGTTTTTAAGAGAATCCGGCGAGATATGGGAGGAAGCGAAACTGCAGAGAATGCTCACCGTTCCCCCGAACTGTAAAAGCCTCGCGGAATATCTTCAGCGCTTTGAACTGCCCCTGAAGGTACTCCAGGAGGGACGCAGACTGGAGGAGGCCACAGAGGATCTGACTCTGCGCCTGGGAAAACAGGGACTTACCTATGGAGAAATCCGCTTTGCGCCCCAGCTCCACACCCGGCAGGGGCTGACGCAGCAGCAGGCGGTGGAGGCTGTTCTGGCGGGGATGAAGAAGGGACTGGAGAAATGTCCCGGGCTGAAACTGGGCGTTCTTCTCTGTATGATGGTGACGGGGGACGCCCGGGCCAATGAAGAGACGGCAGAGCTGGCCGGAGCATACCGAGGCAAAGGCGCGGCGGGACTGGATCTGGCGGGAGCGGAAGGAGCCGTTCCCATGGAAAGCTTCCGGTACCTGTTCGAAAAGGCAGGGAGAATGGGCGTGCCCCTTACCATTCACGCAGGGGAGTGCGGAGACCCGGAAAACATAAAAAAGGCTGTGTCCTTTGGTGCGGCAAGGATCGGGCACGGATGCGCGGCCATAAAAGACCGGGAATGTATGGAGCTTCTCCGCAGGGAAAGAATCGTCCTGGAAATGTGCCCCACCAGCAACCTCCAGACAAAAGCGGTGGAGAGCATCCGGGAACATCCCATCCGGAGATTTTATGAATACGGGATACGGGTTACGGTGAACACCGATAATATGACGGTTTCCGATACGAACCTGGAGAAGGAATACGCCCTTCTGGAGAAGGGGCTGGGCTTCACCCGGGCAGAAATACAAAAGATGAATGAGGATGCCAGAGCAGCGGGCTTCTGTTCGTGATTCCTCATTCATCTTCGTCGGTTTTTCAGGTTTATTCCGGGTAGACCAGCCGGTCCTCCGTAATGCGATAAAGGACCTCCTCCAGATATTTTTTCGCCAGATATTTTGCCATATTCAGGTTCATGTCCAGGTAGTTTCCGCAGTCTCTGGGAGAGGCGCCGGGAACATCCCCCTCATAATCCCGGATAAATTCGAAGGTCTCGATCATCAGGGGAACAATATCCCTGGATTCGTAATCCCCCGCCAGGAGAAGATAGTTTCCCGTACGGCAGCCCATGGGACCCCAGTAGATCGTCTTCGGGCCAAAGACGGGATGATTCCGGAGGAAGGTGGCAGCCAGGTGCTCTATGGTGTGGAGCTCCGCCGTATTCATCACCGGTTCCTCGTTGGGGGAGGTCATGCGGATGTCGAAGGTGGTGATCACTTCATTTCCCACGGAATCCTTCCGGGAAACATAAACGCCCGGCTGCAGTCTGATATGGTCTATGGTGAAGCTTGTGATTTTTTCCATAATAAAACCTCGCTTTCGGCAGATAAAAATGGTTTTTTGTCAGAAATCATTGTAGCAGACTCTGCCGGAAGTTACAAGCGGCTGACGCTGCTTTTCATGAGCGGGTCCGCGGGACGAGGCGACAGGCAGTCATATTGTTACTTTTCACGGGGTGGGGAAATAGGGCGCGATGACGGGGGACTCTTACGAGTCCCTCTTTCTGCCTTTCAT
>CANQUG010000134.1 GCA_947626985.1 uncultured Lachnospiraceae bacterium
ACTTCAGCGGCCCTTTTTAATAAGGTATTTAAAAAATCCTACGGGATGACTCCTACAGAGTTCCGGAAACAGGCCGATTCCAGAGATAAGAACCCGGTGGACGAGGCGGATCAGAAGCAGCTGGAGAAGAAAATCGAGCAGAAGCTGATCGAAATCGAGATGTCCGAGGGAGAGGAAAAGCAGGAAAATCAGGGGGAGACGACGGAAGGGGTGTTTTCCGCCGGCGAATCTGTGGAATTTCAGAATTACTGGGGAGATACCATTAATTTTGGACATGCATCCAATCTGCTGGATTCCTCGGTGCGGGAGCATCTGATGATCCTCCAGCGGGCGCTGGAATTTAAGTATGTCCGTATCTGGAGTATTTTTTCGGAGGAATTCCATATTAAACCCGGACAGGAACAGTACGATTTCAACCAGATTGACTCCGTGCTGGATTTTGTGCTGGATCTTGGGATGAATCCCTTCATAGAGCTGGGAATGAAGCCCAACACCATCCATTACGAAATCGGAGAGACCCTGAGAAAAATTACGGAAAACCGGTTCAGTATAGAAGAGTGGGAGCACCTGATTCAGTCGTTTATGCGTCATCTGAGTACCCGCTACGGGCAGACCGCCCTGGACAACTGGAGGATGGAACTGTGGTTCGACGAGGACCTGCGGAAAGACCCGCAGGAATGGGAAAAGTATTTTGAACAGTTTGACGTAACCTACCGTGCGGTAAAATCCTGCAATGAGAAGATTGCTCTCGGCGGATACGGGATCCGTATGGATTCCGGCGGTGAGCAGAGGATTCAGTTTCTCACCCGCTGGTCGAAGCGGGAGTGCAGACCGGATTTTATTTCCATCATGTACTACGCCTACGAGAGGGGAGAACTGGGAGAGGACCGGTACGCCAGACGGACGACGGACAATGACGCGTTTATCCATACTCTGAGAAAAGAAAAGGAACGGCTGCAGCTCGCCGGAATGTCGGATCTGCCGGTGTATATCTGTGAATGGAATCTGACCCCCAGCGTGCGCAATGCCGTGAACGACACCACCTTCAAGGGCGCCTACATCATGAAAAATATCATCGATCTGTACGGCGAGGTGCAGGCCATGGGCTACGGAGCGGGCAGCGACAGGATGTATACCTCCTATGATACCCAGGACATGCTCTTCGGGGGCACCGGCCTTATTACAAAGGAAGGAATCCTGAAGCCGGCGGCGTTTGCCCTGGATTTTCTGAACCGTCTGTTTTCCTGGTACATCGGCAAGGATAAAAATTACCTGATTACTACGGACCGGCACAATAATTACGCCATTGTCTGTCACAATCAGCAGGTTTTGAATTACAATTATTATCTCACTCCGGAGACGGCGGTGGAGAAGGAGAGCGTCTGGAAGTATTTTGAAAACCGCAAGAATCTGAAGCTCCATATTCTTCTGAAGGACATGAAGGAGGGCACCTACCGGATCAAGGTCTACCGCATCAGCGACAGGCACGGCAGCGTGTTGGATATCTGGGGAGAGATGGGCTACGACAACGAGCTGTCGAGGAACGATGTGAAGTATTTCCGGCGGGTATGCGAGCCGAACCTGTCCATCCGGAAGGTGGAGACGGTACAGGGGAATCTCATCATCAATGAGGAGCTTCGGCCCAATGAGATCGCGATGATCCGCGTCAGATATATCGGCTGACCGCAGGAACGGCTGACCGGCCTTTTGGGGACCGGGGGAATTTCCTGTCCCGGGAAAAACAGCCGCCGGCGAGCCAGCGGAGGTCAAAAAACGATATTACAAATTGACATGAGTGTTTTTTCAGGCAAAAAAAAAGATAGCAGTGATAACAAACAGGGCATATAACGTAAAGTTTTTGCTCTGTTTTTTTTTTATAATCAAAAAAGCTGGAAAGTGTAAAAAGAAAGTATCACCAGTTTTCAACGCGATAAAAAATAACCGGTCAGCAGCACCGGAGAAAGAGGGTAAATGTATTATGGCTGATTATGAAGCTCAGGTAGTGGTAATCGCAGGCGGTCCATCCGGACTTTCCGCGGCAGTGCAGGCAGCAGAGGACGGTGCTGACGTAATTCTGATTGAGAAGAACGCGGCTGTAGGCGGCGCTGCCAACATGGGTATGGGGCCTCTGGCCATCGAGTCCCACATTCAGAAGAGACAGATGATCGATCTGACGGTGGAGAAGGCTTACCGTATGATCATGGAGTACACTCATTACAATATCGACGGACGTCTGGTAAAGAGATATTTCGAACAGTCCGCAGAGACCATCGAGTGGCTGGAGGACATGGGCGTGGAGTTTGAGGGCGCATACCGCTACTTCACCAAATCAGAGCCCACCTGGCATATTGTAAAAACCGATCAGGGAATCGGCCCGAGAGCTGCTTCCTTTATGAACAAAGCGCTCTACGCCAGAGCTCAGGAGCTGGGCGTGAAATTCCTCCTGGAGACCCCGGGCAAAAAGATCCTGAAGGACGAGGACGGCAAGGTCTGCGGCGTACTGGCAGTGGACAAGAGCGGAAAAGAGATCGAGATCGCCTGCAAGGCAGCCATCATCTGCACCGGCGGCGCAGGCGCGAATCCGGAGTTCATCAAGGAACAGACCGGTTACATATTTGGAAAAGATATGTTTAACTTCGCTATCCCCGGCAACGTGGGAGACGGTATCAAGATGGCCTGGGAGGCCGGCGCGGACAAGCTTCCGGTACGTATCGAGCAGGCAGCCAACTTCGAAGGAATCGATGATCTTCCTCAGAGCGTTCCCAACGTACTGATGCAGCCCAACCTTTTGGTAAATCTGGATGGAAAACGTGTAATGGATGAGGAGCAGATGCAGAATACCACATTCCTCAGCAATGCGGCGTCACATCAGAAGGGCCGTGTCCTGTTCAGCATCGTGGACACCTCCATCGTGAAAAACTATATGAGAAACGGTGTGGATGAGATCAGCATGGTTCGTTTCAACCCGGATGTTTCCGACTTCGTGGAAGGCGTAAAGATTGCTGAGGAAACCGGAAATAAGGGACTGTTCTGCGCAGACTCTCTGGAGGAGTTGGCTGAGAAGACCGGCATCAATGTGGACAATCTGCTGGAGACCGTAGATGAGTACAATGATTACTGCGACGGATATGATGAAGAGTTCTTCAAGAGAAAGAAATATCTTCGTCCTCTGACCAAGGCTCCCTACTATGCAGCTGCCGTACGTCCCGGAGGATACGGTACGGTAGGCGGCATCCGCATCAACGAGAACTGCGAGTGCTGCGACAGCAATTTCGAGCCTATTCCCGGTCTGTATGCTGCCGGCGCCGACGCCTGCAACATCTATGACGACAGCTACATGTTCCTGCTTCCCGGAAACTCCATGGGCTTCGCGGTAAACACCGGACGTATCGCCGGTATGGAAGCTGCAGAGTATGTACAGGATGAGGACTGATAAAACAGTGTGAATACGTGAGCGTTCCTCCGTCTTCGGGGCGGAGGGAAGGCTCTGAAAAATGAATCTGGATAAAAAAGCCCACTGCCTCAGGGTGTTCCCCTGAGGCGTGAGTGTTAATTACGGAATTTGGAGGATGAACTATGGTTACGATTACCGTTGACGACGTCAGACTCGAAGTCCCGGAGGGAAAAAACGTTCTGGAATGCGCGCTGGACGCAGGGATTTACATCCCTCATCTGTGCCATCACAAGGATCTGGTTCCCCTGGGCTCCTGCCGTATGTGCATCGTGGAGGTGGAAGGAGAGGAGAAGCCCGTTCCTTCCTGTAAGCTGGAAGCCAGGGAAGGCCTGGTGATCCGCACACAGACGGAAGAAGTAAAGAGACTGCGTATGCTGGCGCTGGAGCTTCTGCTGGCCGGACATCCGGAAGACTGCTCCACCTGCCCGAAATATGGAAACTGCGAACTGCAGATGCTGATCCAGTATATTGGACCCAAGACCGGACGTCTGAAAATGCGCTCCAAGGGTTTTGCGCCCAATGACAAAAACCCCCTGATCCTGCACGACATGAACCGCTGCGTTCTCTGCGGACGCTGCGTGCGCGCCTGCGGCGATCTCCGCGGCGTCAATGTACTGCAGTATCAGAAGAGAGAAGATATGGAGGTCTACACAGGCGCTCTGCACCAGAGACTTCTCAAGGACGCCAACTGCCGGTTCTGTCAGGCCTGCGTGGAAGTCTGTCCTACAGGAACCATCCGCGATAAGCTGGCTAATTCCGAGGTGCGCAAGGAGGACTACGTGGTTCCCTGCCGCCATGGCTGTCCCGCCCATATCGATGTTCCCCGCTATATCCGCTTTATCAGCCAGGGAGATTACGCTTCCGCCAACGCGACGGTGCGGGAAAAGGTACCGTTCCCCCACAGCCTGGGCTATATCTGCGTGCACAGCTGCGAGCTGGAGTGCAAGCATACCTACCTGAACGAGGCGATTTCCATCCGGAACCTGAAGCGCTACGCCGCGGAGCATGACGACGGAGAATGGAAGAAGAAAGCCTTCCACAAACCGGCCACCGGCAGGAAGATCGCCGTTGTGGGCGGCGGCCCCTCCGGTCTGACAGCAGCATATTTCGGCGCGAAGCTGGGACACTCCGTGACGGTGTTTGATGAAAGCGAAAAGCTTGGCGGACAGCTGAGATACGGTATTCCGTCCTATCGTCTGCCCAGAGAAGTGCTGGATAAGGAAATCGCGGATATCCTGGAAGCCGGGGATATTACCGTAAAGACGAATACAAAAGTAGAAAATGTTCCGAAGCTTCTGGAGGAGGGCTTTGACGCCGTTTATGTGGCGGTGGGCACTCATCAGGGAGCGCGTCTGCCTCTTCCGGGCAACGATCTGGAAGGCGTGCAGGTGAATACGGAATTCCTCCGCGCCTTTGAGGAGGGGACTGCCAGCGTAGGCGAGCGCGTGGTGATCCTGGGCGGCGGAAATGTGGCCATCGACTGCGCGGGCGCAGCCTTCCGTCTGGGGGCAAAGACCGTGGATATGGCCTGCCTGGAGGCTTATGACGCCATGACCGCTACCGATGAGGAGCGTTCCTGGGCAGAGGAAGAGGGCGTGGTCCTTCACAATTCCAAGACCTTCCCCCAGATTCTGGGCGAGAACGGTCACTGCACCGGCGTGGAGATCCAGAGCGTAGGAAACTTCCGCAAGGAAAACGGACGTATGGTATTTGACAAGCTGGAGGGAACCAACGAGATTCTTCCGGCGGATACCGTTATTTTTGCTACAGGCCAGAGACCCACCGTTCCCATGGATCCGGAAGCCTTCGGTCTGGAGCTGACTCATGGAAATTATGTGGCTTCCAAGGGCGAGAACGGCGAGACCTCTGTGAAGGGCGTATGGGCGGCCGGAGATTCCACCACCGGTACCACCTCTGTCATCCGGGGCATCGAGGGAGCCAGGGAAGCGATTTCCGCCATTGACAGATATCTGGGCGGAGACGGAAACATCGATGAGAGCCTTGCTCCCGAGCAGGTGAAGGATCCCCATATCGGCAGCATTCAGGGCTTTGCTGACCTGAAGCGCACCGAGCCGAGGGTAGTGCCGGCGCCGGAGCGTGTAGTGAACTGGAAGACCTGCGGTCCCATGGATCAGGGCTTCGATGAGAAACTGGCGAAGTGCGAGGCAGGACGCTGCCTGCAGTGTGACCTGAGACTCTGTATCTCCCGGCCGCAGACCTGGGGTGATTTTGTAAAGGAGGCGGATGCGTGATGACGACATTTGAAAATGCGAAAGCGATGGGCTATGCCGCGCTTGTGGAAAAGATTCAGGCAGCTTCCCTGACAGAGTACGGTCTTTGCCCGGAGCCTCTGATGGACAAGGTGTTCCGCGCAAATGAGAATACAAATGGGGTTCATGTTCACGCGGGCCTGAACAATGCGGACGTCGACGGAGCTCTTCTGGCTCTTTTAAAAGAGTGCCCGGAAAAGGTTCTGTCCGGAATCGATATCGCCGCCATGCTGGTGGGCTCTTCCGTCAAGTTTCTGTATCTTCCGGAGCAGGAGACGGAGCTGGCAGGGGAACTGAAGGCTCAGGCCGAGGCCCACGGAATTATCATTGTAAATGACATCATCAACGTGAGAGAGACGGAAAAGGATCTGTGCATTCACCTTGTTACCGCCGCGGATCTCGCGGATCTGGCGGACGGGGTTTATGAGGACGGAGTTTATATAGCCGACGGCGAAGGGAAATTAAAAAAGACGGCGGCTGACACGCCGGTATCGGATCTGGTTTCTCTGGATGATGCGAAGGCAGTTTATCTGGGCTACCGCTATTATACTCCCGCGGAAGCCGGAGAGCTGAAAGCGAAGGACGCCACAAACGGCGTGATCCGGGTGCTCACTCAGAAGGACTGTATCGTGGCGGAGACAGGAAAGCTGCTGTCGAAGGACAGAAAGGCCAGCTGCGGACGGTGCGTATTCTGCCGTGAAGGTCTGATTCAGCTGGAGTACATGCAGAAGGAGATCGCTTCCGCGAGAGGAAAGGCAAACTTCCAGGCCCTGACGAAGGAAATCGGAGAGGCCATGATCTATTCTACCCTCTGTACCGTAGGTCAGGAGTCCTCCAAAGCCGCTCTGAGCGCTTTTGAGAAGTTCGGAGATGAGTTTGAGGCGCATATCAAAAAGAATAAATGTCCGGCAGGCGTCTGCGGAGCGTTTGTTCACATCTATGTGGATCCCCAGACCTGCAACGGCTGCGGCGAGTGCGCGGATGTGTGTCCGGCTAACTGCATCGACGGAAAACCCGGCTATATTCATATGATTGATGAATTTGAATGTACGAAGTGCGGCAAGTGTATGGAAGCCTGTGAGGAGGAAGCCATTCTTCAGACCTCAGGCAAGCTGCCGAAGCTGCCCAACAGACTGATGAAGGTAGGCAAGTTTAAGAAACGTTAATGGTTTGTCACAGAGGACGCTGCGAAGGATAATTTGCGGCGTCCTTTTTAAAAACCGGATTC
>CANQUG010000135.1 GCA_947626985.1 uncultured Lachnospiraceae bacterium
GTTTTTTCTATCACCGGAGTTCCTTTTTCAAAGATCATCCGGAACGCCCTGAAAAATGTGGCGTCCAGACGCTCCTGAAGCCTCTGGGGAACCTTCTCCTCCAGTTTCCGGCTGAGAAAGGCGTCCTTTTTTTCTCTGCGTCTGGCCAGAAATCTCTGTTCCCTTTTACAGAGCTCCTCCCATTCCTTTTCCCAGGGCGTCTTTTTTTCTTTTTTCTGAATTTCCATCCGTTCCTCCCTGAATTCGCCCGGATATCCGGCAGTCGCTGCGCCAGCCTCCCGCGGTCAGAATTCCTCCATTTTCTCCAGAAAATCCCGGAATCTTTTTCTGGCGGCGTCGATGATCCCCTGATCATAGGTATCCAGCGCCTTTTTATAATGATGAAGAGCCGCCTCCACCATCCGCCGCTTCTCTCCCATGCTCTCCTCGTACAGCCGCTCTCCCCGGAAAAGCAGATACCGGTTTTCCTCCCTGTCTCTGGGGTGAATCTTCAGATAGGACAGCATCTCCAGCCGCTCTCTGATCTCCTCGTCGGAGAGATCCACCTCCCTGTCCCGGAAAACCTGACGGATCACTTCTCCGGTGGACACCACCTTCACCTCCACCTCCAGAATGGAATTCACATCGTAGGTGTAAGTAACGTCCACGGCCTCCTTCCCCGCCTTTGCCGGGGGGACCTCCAGATAAAGCTCTCCCAGGAGAAGATTATTTGCCGCCAGACGGCTTTCCCCCTGAAGCACCTTCACCCGAAGCTTCGTCTGATCGTCCCGCACGGTAAACAGCCGCTCCGTACGGCTGGCAGGAATCACGGTGTTCCGCTCAATGATGGGAAAGAATACCCCCTGCTCCGTGTAGCCCTTCTCCCACTCCCGCATCACCTCGGTTCCCAGAGTGAAGGGGCATACGTCGGTGAGGATCACCTCCCGGATAGCCTCCCGCCGCTCCTTCATGGCCGCCTGAATGGCCGCTCCCAGAGCCACAGCCTCGTCGGGATTGATGACGGCGTCCGGAATCTGCTTAAACATCCGCCCCACGAACCGGCGGACCACCGGACTTTTCGTAGCCCCTCCCACCAGCACGATCTTGTCAATATCTCCAAGACGAATGTGAGCGTCGGAAAAGCTCCTCTTCACCGGCTGGCGGATACGCTCCAGAAGCTCCCCGCAGGCAGCCTCGTAGCGGGAAAGCCCCACCTCCATGGAATACAGCCCCCCTCCGATCCTGCACTGCATCCGGGAGCTTCCTCCCCGGGAAAAGCCCAGCTTGCACATTTCCGCCTGTCTGTGAATATGGCGCAGAGTCTTATCATCCAGGGCCAGCTTTTCCAGCCGGGAATATTTCTGGAAAAACATATCCTCCAGCACATTGGTGAAATCCTCCCCGCCCAGAAAATTATCCCCGGCTACTGCCCGGACCTCCAGAATGGTATCAAAAAGCTCCAGAATCGATACGTCGAAGGTGCCGCCGCCCAGATCGAACACCAGAAACTTCGCGTTCTTTTTTTCCTGATAGAGGCCGTAAGCCACAGCCGCAGCCGTAGGCTCGCTGATGATCCGCTCCACCTTCAGTCCCGCCAGCTCCCCGGCTCTTCTGGTGGCCCTTCTTCTGGCGTCGTTAAAATAGGCGGGAACGCTGATGACGGCCTCCGTCACCTCCTCCCCCAGATAGGCCTCCGCATCCTCCTTAAGGGCTCTGAGCACGAAGGAGGACAGCTCCTCCGCCGTAAAGCTTTTGTCCAGCAGACGAAATTTCTTCCCGCTCCCCATGTCCCGCTTAAATACAGAAGCCGCGCTTTCCGGATACAGAAGCTGTCTCTCCCGGGCGGAATCTCCCACGTAAATCTGGCCCTCCTCATCCAGGCTCACCACAGAGGGCGTAAGATGCCTTCCCAGCCTGTTGGGGATGATCTCCGGCCCATCCCCGGCAAAAAAGGCCGCAAGACTGTTGGTGGTTCCCAGGTCAATTCCAATTATCATTTTTTCTTCATCCTCTCACTTTCTGTATCTCGTTCAGCAGCGCGCGGGCGCAAAGATCCCGGGGATTCCGCCTGCGGGCCTCCTGCAGACATTCCAGAGCCTTCTGCGTGTTTTTCTCGTGTTCATATACCCAGCCCCGGCAGAGCCATCCCCTGAAGCATCCCTTTCTGTGGACGCATCCGCCGCAGGGTCTCATATTCTCCATCTCGCTGAAATAATCCATGGCCTGCTCCCGGTTTCCCAGACAGAGCTCCAGCCATCCGACAGTAGCCGCCCGGGCCGGTGCATCCGGAACATAGTCCAGATAATCCTCCAGCGTCCTTTCCTCCGTACAGATGGCGTCCAGGGCAAACTCCGCGTGAATCCTGGCTTTTCTGTATCTTTTCAGATAAAAATAACAGCGGGCGATATATTCCTCCAGGCGATACACATCATCCGGATTCTGGGTGCCGTCCAGAGCCAGCTCAAAGCACTGGATCGCTTTCTTATAGTCCAGAAGCTTCGTCATATAAAGCTCGCCCATTTTTCTGCAGCGGTTTACCTTCATCATTCCTTCTGAGCTCTCGATGCCCTCCTGATGAAGCTCGATACAGCGCATGACATTTCCCTGCTCCAGATAGATATCCGCCATGCTGCTGTAGGCATTGTCTCTGGTAGCGGCGACGCTGCCGTAGTACTCCAGAGCCCTGTGGTATTCTCCCATGGCGCGGCAGACGTCCCCCAGCTTTTCTTTGTAATAATCATTGTCAGGCCAGAGCTCCGCCGCCTGCCGGTACCAGAAAGCCGCCTGCTCCTCCTGCCCCAGGGCGTGACAGCAGTCTCCCATGTTGGAATAGGGGTATCGGATCTTCTGTTCCCCCATCACCTCCAGAGCTTTCTGAAAATATTCCATGGCTTTCTCATACTGACAAAGCTCTTTGTACACACAGCCCAGATTATTCCATATAATACTGTCGTCGGGAGAGAGCTCCAGGGCTCTCTCATAATCCTTCACCGCCAGCTGCCAGTCCCGCAGGACATAGATCAGCGCCCGGCAAACCAGATTATAGCTGCTCTCCCTGGCCCGGAGCTGACGCGTGCTGTACTCCACAGCTTTGTCGTAATCCTCCTTCCGCCAGTGAGTCTCATATCTCTCTTTATGGTAATCCGCAAGCTTCTCGCAGGTGTCCCGGTAGCCGGACTGAAGCTCCTCCGTCCTCTGATAGCAGTGTATGGCGTCCTGTATTCTTCCCATCTCCTCCAGACAGCGTCCCTGTCCGTAGGGCACCTCCGGAGAATTATAAAACTGTTTGCCCGCAATGGCGTACTGGGCCAGCGCCTTCTGATACTCGTTTCTCTCCAGATAAATATTGGCGCAGACCAGATTGTACTGAAGGCGGCGGGGATTGGCCTTTATGGCCTGAAGCATACAGTGGAGAGCTCCGTCCAGCTCCCTGTCGTCCCGGAGAATCAGTCCCAGCTCATAATCCACCTCGGACGTATCCTCAATATCCCACCCGTCGGTTCCTTCCTCCATCTCCCTCTTCAGTTCCGCGGCCAGACGGCGGGGCAGCCGACGGGACTCCCCGTCCTTTGCAAGGATCCGCAGAAGCCGGATCTGTAGGAGACGAAGCTTCGGGCTGAAATCCGCCTGGTTGCGCTCCGCGCGTTTAAAAACCTCCCCCGCGTCCTCATACTGCCTGTGCCGGAAAAAGGTTTCCGCCGCAAGGAGGTAGGGCCTGGAATATCTGGGGTACAGGTCGGAAGCCCTGTGATAATCATTGATCACCTGCTGGTCCATTTTCAGATCGTAAAAAGCCTCCTGACGGATCACATACGCAGGATAAAAGCCGGGATTTTCCTTCAGGATCCCATCGCACTCATCCACTGCCAGTTCGAATCGCTCCTCTTTCAGATAAAGCTCCGCCAGAAGACGCCGGCATTCCAAGATGCTCCCCCGGTCCGGAGCGTATGCGGCCGCTTCCTTCAGAACTCTGACCGCTTCATCCGGAAACTTCAGATGGAAGTAACAGTTTCCAAGGAGATAGCAGGATGCCGTAAGATTTGCGGCTTCCCTTTTGGAAGGTTCATTTTTATGGCTTCCTGGGGTACCGAAACTTTCTCCGGGAGTTTCGCCTTCGTTCTTCCTTTCTCTACTGCCCGCAGCTATCGTCATGTCCCGCCATTTTTTCAGCCATGGAAGCGCTTCGTCAAAGCGTTTTATCTGATAAAGGGTACGGCCCCACAGGCTGCAGAAACCGTAATCTCCGGCGCATTCTTCCCGGAGAGCCGCCAGAACCTCCCTGGCTTCCTCCCACTGCTCGTTCTGAAACAGACACCATCCCAGTTCCAGACGGTCCTTTTTCTCTTCCTGCGGGGAAATCCCCGGAAATTCCTCCAGTTTTTGCCTGTACTCCTGTATCAGAGCTCTGTTGGCTTCATGGAGATTCTCTGTCAGCTCCGGACTGCGGTCTCCCTCCTCCGTGAGCTTCATGATCCGTTCTTTCGCCTGTCTGTATTCTTTTTTGTCCAGAAGGCAGCGTACCAGTCTGTGTCTGGAGGGATAGTGTTCGGGCCATTCCTCCTCCGCCCTGCTCCAGATCTGAAATGCGCGCTCTTTTTTATTCTCCCGCCACAGGGCTTCTCCCCACCAGAAAAACAGGTACGGGTCCTGGTACCGCAGGGACAGCTTTTCCCCCAGAGCCGCAGCACCGGCGGCATTTCCCGTTCTTATGTACAGGCGCATCCGCTCCACGTCCTCGTAGAGATGATAGACCCCGAAGATTTTCAGCCGGTCCAGGGAAGCGAGAAGTTCTTCTATGTCTCCTTTCTCGATTCTGCGGTGGATGTCCAGATATGTTTCTATGTAGCCGTCTCCGTCCGTCTCTTCTTCCTCTGCATTCAGAGGAGAAAAAAGTTCGTAGGGCGGAAATGTCTTATGGTGTACCGAATACTCGATGTAATTCAGGAAGCCTCCGGAAAATCTGTTCCGAAGCTCCTCTCTGTCCTTCAGGATCCCAAAGGTGCTGTCGATGAGTCTCCACACCTCCGTGGGCAGCCGGTAATTTTCCGACAGAAACTGCAGCAGTCTCTCCCGGGCCTCAAGCTCCGTGTCCAGAGCGTCGCATACCGGGTCGGCCAAAAGTGCTTTCCAGCGCTCTGCCTGACAGCGGAGCGTTAGATTCCGGTAAAGTCCGGCAGCCTGCTCCATCCAGAGATCTATTTCGGTCTTTTCCGGTTCATCACTGTCTTCTGGATTTTCCTCTCTTCCATTCTTCTCTCTTTCATTTTTCTCTTTTCCGTTTTTCTCTTCCCGGTTTTTCGCTTTCCCGTCCTTCTCTTCCCTGTTGTTCTCTTTTCTGTTTTTTTCTTTTCTGTTTTGCTCTTTTCTGTTTTTCTCTTTTCGGTGTTTTTCTTCTCTGTTTTTCTCTTCTCTGTCCTGTGCTTTCTTCTCAGCCGCGAGTTTCAGTGCCTCCTCGTAAGCGCGGCGCAGCGTCTTGAATCCTTCCGGGTTGTCCTCCGGATTGGTTTCTCTCAGCACACGCAGATAGGCGGCGCGGATCTCCCTCTCATCGTTGGTCTCTTCTATTTTTAAAATACGAAACAGAATTTCTTTTTCCATATTTCGTCAGCCCTTTTTATTCTATGTGAATCCGGCTTCCGTGTAATTCCGGCGCTCAAACGGTCAGGCCGGCAGATGTTTTCCGGACGCCTGACAAAAGAGGGAGGCGAGTGCTCTACCGGGCTCTCTCCTCCCTCTGCCGGATTTCTCCGGAACCTCCCTCGGCATAACAGCGGTATGGTCCGGCCCGGCAGGATACGTGAAACTCCTGGGTGAGGGACCATACTATAGCTTCATTCTAAAACAGGAAAAAGATGAGGTCAATTACTTTTTCACGGCATTTCTGCCGCAGATTTACAGTTTCCACACGGACCAGGCTGTAGTTTTGCAGTTGCAGAATTACCATATGGACGCGGCCAGGGCTGTATGTCGCATCAATCACGGGAATTTCACTGGCTGCCAAAGGAATGGATACTGAAAGATCATCTTTATCTCAAAGCGCATAAACTGAAAATAATGCTTTGGGGAATAGCTGTTCATCTGCCGCACGATGATAAAAAACATCATGCGGCAGATGAACGATTTTACATTTGGACCCTGAATTATTTTTTAAACTTTTCCTTAAATGCATTGAAGTCGGCCTGCAGCTTAGCGCGGTTCTCTTCAATCTTCTGCTTCCGGTCTGCTTTTCTGGCTTCACGCAGCTTGGCACGGGCTTCCCGTTCCATTTCTTTCTGAGCTTTGACAGCCTCCTCGATTTCTTCCTCAACCTCTGCCGCGTCCTCTTCGATGATGGACACATCAAATTTTGACAGCATTCTCTGCGCGGCGCCGTCCACAGCTTCCTGCTCCAGCGCGATCAGAGCAACCTCGCCGTCCACCAGCTGCTCCGTAACCATTTCGATCAGAGAAGCGCTGTGCGCCGCATCTTCGCTGTCAATAGCGCTGCCTGTCAGCATGCCAAGTCCGCTGCCGAGAAGCATACCCAAAGGCCCGCCAAGAACTCCTATAAACATACCGAGCAAACCACCCGCTTCCGTATCGTTTCTGGTTTCTATACCGGTATCAAAGGCATCCAGAGTAATGATGCCGCTATTTGTCTTTTTAACCAGAGCTGCCTGGGTCACAACAAAAGTATCGTTTACTGGTACTCTTCTCAACTCCGTCATAGCCTGATAGCCTTCACTCTCAACCTTAAAAATAACTGAAATAATTTTTTCCATGCTATACCTCCTGATTCTGTCTGAAAATAAAATTATGTAACCTCCGGATCTCTCCTTTTTCAGTTACTGACAAATTTGTTACCATGCCGCCCTAGGCGGCACAAATGATGATGAAAGCCGTTAGCTTTTTGTTTTCTGTTCACATAT